>PLDE01000139.1 GCA_003135035.1 Candidatus Dormiibacterota bacterium
TCCGCCAGCTAAGCCGCCACCGTCGGCTCAGATGTGGATCGCCAGCCCTTCGGCCGCCAGAGCGGCCTCCTTCAAGCTCTCGCTGAGGGTGGGGTGGGCGTGCACCAGCGCCTCGAACTGCTCGGCCTTGACCCCCGCCCATGCCGCCATGACCATCTCCGGGAGCAGCTCGGTTACCTCCGCCCCGATGGCATGGGTGCCCAGTAGATGGCCGGAATCTGCGTCGACGACGGTCTTGATGAACCCCACCGTGTCGCCCATCGCAATCGCCTTGCCGCTGGCGCTGAAGGGGAATTTGCCCACCCGCACCTGCCGGCCCTGCTGCTTGGCCTGCTCCTCGGTCAGTCCCGCCGAGGCCACCTGAGGCTGGCAGTAGGTGCAGCGGGGAACCTGGATCGGGTCAAGTGGCTGGACGTCGCGCCCGGCGGCGGTCTCGACCGCGATCACGCCCTCGGCACTGGCGGCATGGGCCAGCAGGGGCGGCCCGTTGACGTCGCCGATGGCGAAGACACCAGCAACGTTGGTGCGCAGGTGGTCGTCAACCTTGATGAAGCCCCCCGCGACGGCAATACCCAACTCCTCCAGTCCGAGCTGCTCCACGTTGGCAGCGCCTCCGGTCGCCGTCAGGACCATCTCCCCCGCCACATCCTCCCCGTTTTCCAGATGAAGCTTCCAGCCGTCACCCGCTCTTTCTGAGCGCTGGATCAAAGATCCGGTGCGGACCTTGATCCCCTGGCGGTCGAACTGCCGAGTGAGCTCCTTGGAGATGTCCTGGTCCTCCTGGGGAAGGAGGCGGTCGAGAGCTTCCACCACGGTCACCTCGACCCCGTATGAGGAGTAGACGTAGGCGAACTCAGCCCCAATCGCCCCGCCACGGACGATCACGCAGCTCTAGGGCAGCTGACGCAGCTCCAGAGCCTCCCGCGAGGTGCAGACCGAGGTTCCGTCCGGGCTGAGACCCGGGAGGGTCTTGGCCCGGGCTCCGGTGGCGATGATGATCTGCGAGGCCGCCACCGTCTGGCCTGAAGGGGTCACTTCGATGGTCTGCTCGGAGACCAGACGACCCCGGCCCCGGATCACCTCGACCCCGTTCTTGCGCATCAGGAAGGCCACCCCCTGGACCAGCTTGCTGACCACCTCGCGGCTCCGCGTGATGGCGGCGTCGTAGTCAGCCACAACCTCGCCCCGGCTGATGCCGAAGCGGTCCGACTCCTGGACCAGGTGGAGCACCTCGGCATTGCGCAGGAGGGCCTTGGAGGGGATGCAGCCCCAGTTCAGGCAGACGCCGCCGAGGGTCTCGGCCTCCTCGATCAGGGTCACAGTCATGCCCAGCTGAGCCGCCCGAATCGCAGCTACATAACCGCCCGGCCCGGAACCGATGATGGCGAGGTCCTTCAACGCTGTCCTCCCTGGGTAGTTAGGGCGCCGCCTGACCGGCTCAGACGAGGCACGCGGTCGGATGCTCCAGCAACCAGCGCAGATAGGCCAGCGCCTCCGCGCCTTGGGCGCCGTCGGTAACCCGGTGATCGATCGAGAGGGTCATCGCCATCTGGTGGCCCGGTACCAGCGCTCCCTCAACCACCACCGGCACCTCGCGCACCTCGCCGACGGCCAGAACGCTGCCCTGGCCGGGAGTGATGATGGCGGCGAACTGGCTGACCCCGAACATGCCCAGATTGCTGATCGCGGTGTGTGCCCCCGACAGCTCGTCCGGGCGCAATTTGCCGGTCTTCGCCCGGGAAGCGAGGTCGTGAGTCTGGCGGGCCAATTCGGAAAAGGTGAGCGCCTGACAACCGCGGAGTACGGGGGCGACCAGTCCCTCCGGCAACGCCACCGCCAAGGCGATGTTGCTCTCGGAGAAGCGGCGCATCCCCTGCCCGATCCAAGCGGCGTTGAGGTTGGGATGGCGCTGCAAGGTGAGGGCCATCCCACGCACGATGAAGTCGGTCACCGAGAACTTGGGCAACTCGGCGTCGCCAAGCTGGTTGAGCTCCTGGCGAAGGTCGAGAAGAGCTCCCATCCGCGCCTCGGTGGTGAGGTGGAAATGGGGAATGGTGCTGTTCGACTCGGCCATGCGCCGGGCGATCGCCTCCCGCATCCGCGACAGGTGCACCGGCTCCGACGGGTCCCCAACGTCCATGGGCTGAGCCGTGCCCGGAGGACGTGCCGTCGAGACGGCAGCACCGCCCCGAGAGGCCGCCTCCACGTCCTCTGCCTTGATCCGCCCATTTGGGCCGGTCGCCCGGACGCTAGCCAGCTCGATCCCCAGCTCCTGGGCTCGTCGCCGCGCCAGGGGGCTGGCCTTGAGCCGACCCGCAGATTGGGCTGGGATAGCTACTGGCGCTGGCTCCTGGGCATGGCCGGTCAGCTGCTGGGCCCACGCCGGCACCGGGGTCGAGGTGGCGGCTCCTGGCCCGGACTCCTCGGCGGCCGGGGCAGGCTCAGAGGTCGGGACTTCGGCGCCCGGCGGGAGCCTAGTGTCGCCATCAGGCGTCCCCGCGTCCGCTTCAGGCGGCTGGGCAGCGGGGGCGGTCGCGTCTTGGTCCGGTGAAACGGTAGCGGCGGCCTCCTTGGGGTCGGCGATGATGGCAATCGGCTGGCCCACCGGGACCTTGGCTCCGGGCTGCACCAGGATCTTCTGGAGCACGCCGCTGGCGTAGGCCTCGATGTCGATGTCGGCCTTCTCGGTCGCGATCGAGGCGATGATGTCACCGCGCTCGACCGTCGCCCCCTCCTCCACCAGCCACCGGTTGATCGG
>PLDE01000017.1 GCA_003135035.1 Candidatus Dormiibacterota bacterium
AGAGCCAGGACCGCTACGCCGACATGATCGCGAACACCCAGCAGCAACTGGAGTAGGCCCGTCGGGAGGGCGACCGCTATTGGGAGCTGATGGCACTCACCGGCTTGTCTTCTCCCCTGCTTCGCTCCGGGCAGTGGGCTGAGGCTCGCGCGGTGATCAAAGAGGCCCGCGAGGCCGACGTGCTGGCGTCGCTCGAGTCGGTGTCGGTCGAACTACTCGGGCTGACCCCGGCTCTCGTTCATTCGGGGGAGATGGGCGAGGCCCACCTCCTGCTCGAGTCGGTGGCGTCAGCCGCCAGCTCGGAGGACTGGCAGACCCGGGCCCGCTACTCCGAGGCGCGATCCGAGATCGCCCGTGCCGAAGGCAGGCCGGACGAGGCTCTGGCGGCAGTCGAAGAGGTGCTGGCGGCCCGTGCCGAGCTCGGCCTGGGGCTGGCGAACGACATGGTCAAGCACGCTCTGGTCCTAGCCCTTGAAGCCACCCTCAGCCTCGGCGACTTGGAGAGGACCGAGGAACTGCTTGGCATCATCCGCTCCGCCCTCCCAGGTCAGGTGTCGCCCTGGCTACGGGCCCAGAGCGCACGACTTTCTGCCCGCGCCTCCTTGGCGGCGGGAGACCACGACGCCGTCGAGCCCCAATTCGAGGCAGCCGAGGCCGGGTTCCGTGATCTCGGCGCCCCCTTCGATCTCGCCATCGCCCTCACTGAGCACGCGGAGTGGCTGGTCGGACTGGGCCGGCGGGACAAGGCCGGGCCACTACGGGCCGAGGCCCGAGACATCTTCGAACGCCTGCAAGCCCACCCCTGGCTGGAGCGCCTCGGTCAGCTTGCAGAAGAGGAGAGCGTATCCGCTTGAGCGGTGGCCAGCGGGCCAAGCATCCCGCGAGGAACGCAGCCGAGATCTCTTACTGACCAACTGTCCGACGCCGAAATCCGGCCAGCCGAGTTCAACGGGTTCACACTCGTGTGCTCTGCGACTGATGTCGCCAGAGCCCCATCAGGCTTCGCTTAGATATTCGTCGGGGCGCGCCGCGCACCCGACCACTTGACCCCCGCGTCTTCTCTGCGAAGTCACTCTCGGTTGGTCCCTGACGCGACCGACCGGAGCTTCGATCCGCGCCGCCGAGCCCAGTGCCCGCTCAGCGCTCGTCCGGGCGCCCCACCACGAGATCGCGAAGTGATTTGAAGCGCCGTCCGAAGGCGAACCCTTAGGGACCTGGGCGGGTTACGCTTTTGGGCGCGTCGGGCACTCTAGGGAGATAACCACTTGGTTTGTGCGAGCTGCGGGACGGCGACGATCCCCGGCAGCAAGTTCTGCCCCAAATGTGGGGCACCAGTCGCTCGCAGCTGTCCCGCCTGCGGCTTTGCGATCGATGCCGCCGACACCTTCTGTAGGGAGTGTGGCGCGCCCCTGGGAGCAGCCAGCGGCGCTGCCCCGGCCGGACCTTCACGGGCTTCGGTGGCTCCTGGAATGACCGCCCCATCGCCGGCCACCGACATGGTCGAGCTCAGGGTCGTCTCCGTCCTCTTCGCGGACTTGGTGGGGTTCACCGCCATCTCGGAGGCGCGAGACCCGGAGGAGGTGCGCGATCTGCTCAGCCGCTACTTCGACGTCTGCCGGGAACTGGTGGAACGCTACGGAGGCACGGTGGAGAAGTTCATCGGAGACGCGGTGATGGCCGTGTGGGGCGCTCCCGTGGCTCAGGAGGACGATGCGGAGCGCGCGGTTCGGGCGGCCCTTGACCTCGTCGCGGCGGTCTCTGCCCTGGGAGAAGAGATCCGTGCGCCTGAGCTCGCGGCCCGGGCCGGGGTGCTGACGGGGACCGCCGCGGTGAACCTGGGCGCGCAGGGCCAGGGGATGGTGGCAGGCGACCTGGTCAACACCGCGTCACGGATCCAGGCCCAGAGCAAGCCCGGCACGGTGCTGGTGGGCGAGACCACCAAGCGGGCCACCGAGGCGGCAGTCGCCTACGAGGACGCCGGCAGCCATGGCTTGAAGGGCAAGGCCGAACCCGTCCCCCTCTTCCAGGCGCTCCGAGTGGTGGCTGGCCGTGGGGGCCTGCTCAAGTCCGAGCGACTGGAGCCGCCCTTCGTGGGCCGGGACAGGGAACTCAGGCTGGTGAAGGAAGTTTTCCACACCGGGACTGAGAGCCGGCGGGCCCACCTGGTCCAGGTGACCGGAATTGCGGGCATCGGCAAGTCCCGCCTGGCCTGGGAATTCTTCAAATACATGGACGGATTGAAGTCCGGCTACTTCTGGCACCGGGGCCGCTGCCTCGCCTACGGGCAGGGGGTCACCTATTTCGCTCTGGCGGAGATGGTCAGGGGAAGAGCCGGCATCCTCGAAGCGGAGGACCGTGAGTCGGCGCTCAGCAAGCTCCAAGCGGCGGTCGACCAATACGTCCCCGAGGTCGACGACCGCCACTTTGTACTCCCCCGGCTGGCTCACCTGATCGGGCTCGGGGAGCGGACCGCCTCCGACAAGCAAGACCTTTTCGCCGCTTGGCGACTCTTCTTCGAACGCCTGGCCGAGCAGGGCCCGGTGCTGATGGTTTTCGAGGACATGCAGTGGGCCGACCCATCACTGCTGGAGTTCATCACCTATCTGATGGAATGGTCGCGGGCCTATCCCCTCTTCGTGCTGAGCCTGGTCCGGCCCGACTCTCCCGCCACGGCGCTGGCGGCGACGACTCGCAACGCCACCTTGATCCACCTCGAGCCGCTCTCGCCGGCGGACATGGACAAGCTCTTGATCGGGCTGGTCCCGGGACTACCCAAGCCGCTCGCCGAGCGTATCCGGGGGAGAGCCGAGGGCATCCCCCTGTATGCGGTGGAGACGGTCAGGATGCTGCTCGACCAGGGACTGCTGGTCGAGGAGGGGTCGGCATATCGACCCACCGGCCAGATTGAGACCCTAGAGGTTCCCGAGACACTCCACGCCCTGATCGCGGCGCGACTTGATGGGATGTCACTCGAGGAACGGCAGCTGGCGCAGGACGCCTCGGTCCTGGGCAAGACCTTCACCCCCCAGGGGCTGGCTGCCGTCTCCGGTCGTGAGGAGAACGAACTCCAGCAAATCCTCGTCTCCCTGGTGACCAAGGAGGTCCTCTCGGTCCAGGCCGATCCCC
>PLDE01000042.1 GCA_003135035.1 Candidatus Dormiibacterota bacterium
CTACCTCCCTGTAACCGCCGGCCTACTCGGCCGGCGCCACAATCGCCGTCGGTCCCCATCTTCTCAGACTCGTCTCCGCCAGTCAGAGTGCCTGTCAACCGCCTCACGACTAGAGGAAGTAGCAAACCACCCAGGCAAGCAGGACGATGGCGCCCACGAACATCGCGTACATCTCATAGGAGCGCGCCAGGGCCGAGATCGGAGTGGCCACCTCTTCGATGGCGTCAGGCCCGGGCATGGGTATCGGGTGTTTCGCTTCATAGCCCGCCCGGTTGGCCAGGCTGAGGACCCAGAGAGCGAGCACGGCGATGTGGATGGTTACCACGATCTGCATGGCAAAGAAACAACTGGCATAGGCGCCGCTGTCGATCCCATATCCCACGTGTGACAACTGCCAGATCTCGACCACCACGGCGGCCAACATGAAGAGAGCGGCGGCACGCCCCACGTTGGCGAAGGAAGCCAGGGTTCTCTGGCTCTGCAGGTTCTTGAGGCCCGATTGAGCCACGGCCACCCCGACGACGACCAGGGCCGCGGCGGCGATCCCCAGCCCCAAGTTGGGCGGGTGGATCCCCTTGGGCTGCCACATACCGTGGATGTTCGCCTGCTGCAGGAAAAAGAAGGCAAAAAAGAGGGGAAGGCAGAAGAAGAAGTCGGCCCCGATCAGCAGCCAGGTCCCCACCAGGGGAATTCGCGCCACCTGCTCGGGCGAGTGAGCTCGCCCACCCGCCCGTACGTTCCCGGTCGCCGAAGTGTTGTCAGAAATCATCTAGGTATCGTCCTTAGGTGGCCGGTGCTGGGGTGGGCATTTGTCCGCCTTCTGGCCATTCGGCAACCGGCCGTGATGGCCCATCGCCGTACTCGTAAGGACCCGACACGATGGTTGGAATGCGGGGGAAGTTATCGGCCGGTATGGGCGTCGCCACCTGCCACTCCAATGAGCGAGACTCCCAGGGATTGACTGGCGCGCGCTCCTTCACGAAGACCCACGAGTAGATCATGTTGCCGAGCCAGATGAGGTTGGAGAGTCCGAAGAGGAAGCCATTCACCGAGATCCAAACGTTGATTCCGTGAAGCTCGGCGGCGTAGACCGGACTGCGCCGCACCTGACCCAGGTAGCCGGCCGCAAACATGGGCAGGAAGGTGGTGTTGAAGAAGATGAATGCGGTCCAGAAGTGCCACTTGCCGATGCGCGAGTTCAACATCTTCCCGGTCAGCTTGGGGAACCAGAAGTAGCTGGCCGCATAGAGGGCGAAGATCTCTCCGCCGACGATCGTGTAGTGGAAGTGGCCCACCACAAAGAAGCTGTCATGGAGAGTCGTGTCAAGCGGGACATCGGAGAGGAAGACGCCGGTGAGTCCCCCGATCAGGAAGTTGAAGAGCACGGCCAGAGCAAAGAGCATGGGTAACTTGAGGCGCAGATCGGCCTTCCATATCGTGCCCAGCATGTTCAGGAACACCACACCGGTGGGTATCGAGATCAACTCCGTGGCCGTCATGAAGAAGGGACGCAGGCCCGGGGCAATGCCACTGGTGAAGATGTGATGGTTCCAGACAAACCAGCTCATCAGCGAGACGCCGAGTAGCCCGGCTACCGCCAGGCGATAGCCGAACAGCGGTCTGCGGGCAAAGACGGGAAGGATCTCCAAGACGATGCCGAAGGCGGGAAGAATGAAGATGTACACCTCGGGGTGGCCGAAGAACCAGAACATCTCCTGGTAGAGCAGACCAGTCCCGCCGCCGGCGGCCTCAAAGAATGAGGACTGAACGGCCCGGTCAAGGCCGACGAGCATGAGGGTGCAGGCGAGGACGGGCGGTGCCAGAGCGGAGAGGAACTCGACCGCAATCATCGACCACGCGAAGATCGGCATCCGACTCCAGGTCATGCCCGGTGCCCGCATCACAAAGATGGTGGCAAGAAGGTTGATGCCCGCGATAGTGGCGGCAATGCCGATGAAGGCGAAACCAACGATCGCACCGTCCATCCCAGCCCGAGCCTCGACCGAGAGAGGCGCGTACAGCCACCAACCGGTCGGGAATCCGCCGCCGAATCCGGCGAAGATGGTCGAGTA
The DNA here is from genome assembly GCA_003135035.1 of Candidatus Dormiibacterota bacterium. Lineage (GTDB taxonomy): Bacteria > Chloroflexota > Dormibacteria > Aeolococcales > Bog-877 > Bog-877. Next base: position 2,073 of record PLDE01000042.1, read on the forward strand.
GAGGATCAGCGCACCCAGGGGAACCAGCCAGAAGGCAAAGGATTCGAGCCGGGGGAAGGCCATCCGCTTGGCCCCGATCATGATCGGGATGAAGTAGTTACCGAAGGCCCCAATGAGGATCAGGGTGGCTACGAACATCATCATCAGCCCGTGCAAACCCACCAGGGTCTCGTACTGACCAGCAGGCCAGGGGCCGCCACCGTTGGGATAGAGCAGCTCGGTGCGAATCATCATGGCTTGGAAACCGGCCAGGAAGAACAGCAGCACCACGGCCACGCCGAACTGGATACCGACCACCTTGTGATCCAGGGAGATGCCGAAGAACTCCGTCCAGCCCCGGCGCTCGGCAGTCTTGACCAAGCTGGCGCTCGGGCGTCCCCGCAGGCGCAAGATCACGTCATTGGCGAACCCGAGGGTGATCAGGAAGCCGGCTGACCCGACCAGGTAGCCGAGCAGGATGCCGGCATCGCCGTTGTCGGTGGTGTCGAGCTGGGCACCCACCCAGTAGGCGGCCGCCCCAACGACGATCCCAACGATGCAGGCGGTCAGAAGATTCTGAGTCAGGAAGAGTCGCCGCGGGGAGAACCTGACCGGTGCCCGCCCACTCGCGATAGCTGTCTGACTCAATTCTCACTCCCCATGGAAAGATCCTCTGCTGTGCTGCTCGCGGTCAGTGCGTGCCGACGCGGTTGACTTTGCATGTCGCCTGTCAGGGCGCCCAGGTCAGGGGCTGCGGGTAATAGGTCAAGGCGAACTTGGGAAGGTACTGCTCTTCGGGGCCATAGGTGGCTTGGGCATAGCTCATCCATGAACTGAAGGCGGCGGGAGCGAGCGCCTGGCCGGCCTGGGAGCCGATGTCTGTCATGTATCCATGCCAGAGGCCACAGAGCTCGCCACAGCGAACATCAATCACAGTCGGCCTAGTCACATAGGTGTAGCCAACATTGTTCTCACCTTGATTGGCGTCTAGCTTCACCCCCAGCTGATAGGCCCAGAACTGGTGGGTCACGTCGAGCGAGGTCACCTCAAACTCGATCAACCGGCCGGTCGGGATCCGAAGC
>PLDE01000255.1 GCA_003135035.1 Candidatus Dormiibacterota bacterium
TGATACCGCTTAAGGGTTCAGTTCGCGGCACCATCCGACGAACGAGGGACTGCCGCCGGCGCCGTCATCCGGTCACTGGAGGGCCTGACATGATCGTTCTGGGCGTCATCTTGCTCATCGTCGGTTTCGTCGTGGGGATCCCGATTCTCTGGACCATTGGGGTGATCCTGCTTCTGATCGGTCTGGTGCTCTGGATCCTGGGCAGTGTTGGTCACGCCGTCGGGGGTCGACGCCACTACTACTGACACTGCTGACCTTCTGCTCACCCGCGCTCCTGGGGGGCTTGCCGTGTCGGTAGCGGCCGCCGCTGCAGATGTCCAGCGTGGGTGCCGTCCCCGGCCCGGGGGCGGCCCCACCAGGAAGCTAGTTGGGGAGTTTACGAGGCACGCCGATGGGTCGCGGCGGGGCGGCGGCTAGGGTGCGGCTTAGCCTGACTGGTCGGCGGGGGAGAGCCCGCTGTCCCAGCCTTCCCTCTCCTCCGTCCGGGGCTTGTCTCCTCGACCGCCTTCTTGAGCGCTGCCATGAGGTCAACCACATTGTCAGCCGGTGCCGCCGCCGGCCTCGCCTTGGGCAGGCTGCGCCGCTCCTGCTTGGCCTCGACCACCTTGAGCAGGGCTTCCCGATACTCGTCCTGGTAACGCTCCGGGTCGAAGCTGGTGGTCAAGTTATCGAGCAGGGTCACCGCCATGGAGAGTTCCCGCTTGCCCACCTCGGCCTTGGCCTCGGGGAGCTTGAGCGCCTGGGTGGACCGGATCTCGTCCGGCCAGCGCAGGGTGTTGAGGATGAGCACGTCTTCCCGGGCGGAGACCTTGCAGAGGTGCTCTCTCTGGCGCAGAGCGATCTTGCCCACCGCACTGCGGCCGGTTTGCTCCAGCGCCTGCCGCAGCAGGGCGTAGGGCCGCGCCCCCGACGGCTCGGGCTCCAGGTAGTAGGCCTGATCGAGGTAGAGAGAGGTGTCGATCTCGCTGTCGGCAATCACCTCCAGCACCTCGATGGTGTCGGTACTGGGCAGGGGTAGGTGCTCCAGGTCGCTGTCGCTGACCTCGACAAACTCTCCTCTGGCCACCTCGTAGCCGCGCTCGACCTGATCCCAAGGGATCAACTTCTCCTCCTCAGGACACCAGCGCCGGTTCTGGATGGGACTGCCGCACGATGCACAGAGCATGCGAAATGACACCCCGCCCGACTCAGTGGCCCGATACATCCGCACCGGGATCGCCACCAGACCGAAGCTCACTGTTCCTCGCCAGGTCGCACTTGGCATTACTTCCTCCCACTATCACGGCCGCTGGGGTGGCCCGGCGGCGTCATCGTGTCCTGGAGCCGGGGCAGTCGTTGCTTCCCGCTCAACACCGGTAGAAATAGATCACCACGTTCCCTGACCCGCTCCAACACCGTCTTCAGGTTGTAGCGCTCGGGTTCCAGATTCTTCAACTCCTCCCACTCGATCGGTGTCGAGACGGGAGCGCCCGGGGCTGGCCTTGGCGAGTACACCGAGGCCAGCGTCTTGCCGATGACGTTCTGGGTGTAATCGATCCGCACCAGTCCGCCCCGCGCCTGCACCGACCAGGTCTGGCTGACCAGCTTGGGGGCGGCGCGGGCCACCTGGTGGGCGAGCTCGCCCACCCAGTCGCGCACCTCCTCCTCGGCGGGGCCACGGCGCAGGGGGACGTAGATGTGGAGCCCTGATTGCCCGGTCGTCTTGAGCCGACAATCAACTTTTAGGTGATCGAGCCCGGCTTTGATCAGGTGGGCCACCTCGATCGCGCCGGCCCGGCCCACCTTGGGGCCGGGGTCGAGGTCGAAGACGGCCCAATCGGGCTGGGTTGGCTTGTCCTTGCGCGAGTGCCAGGGATGGATCTCGATGGCTCCTTGGTTGGCCAGCCAGACCAGGGCTGCAGGCTCCTGAATCAGTGGACAAATCGTCGCCGTCCCCGGATGCGCCTTCCAGCGGGGAAGCCACTTGGGGGCGCCCTCCGGCACTGACCGTCGCCAGAAGCTCTTGCCGGCGATCCCATCGGGGAAGACCTGGGTGACCACCGCCCGGTCGCGCAGATGGGGGAGAAGGTGGGGGGAGATCTGCAGGTGGTAGGCGATCAGGTCGCGCTTGGTGATGCCCTCTCTAGGCCAGAGCAGCTTGTCCAGATGGGTCAGCGCCACCGTGCGCGAGCCGACCCGGAGTTGCCCGCCTCGGGCGGGCAACTCCGCCAGGGCCGCCAGCGCCTCGTCGATCTCGCCCGTTCCCGGCGCCTCGGCCTCGCTGGGTGCCTTGGTTGGGCGATCCTTCGACCTCGCTCGGGAGATTCCCACCGCATCTTTCGACAGTTCCGGCTCTCGGATGCAGGTGGTGGGGGCGATGTCAGGGCGGAGCGCTCGGAAGGAGGGCTGGCGCAGCTTCTGGGTGACGGTCCAACCGGCATGCTCGACCTCGCAGACCAGCTTGGGCTCTGCCCAGACCGCCAACCGGTCGGTGGGATCGGGGCGGTCCCAGGGCGGACTGGGAACGCGGAGCCGGTCAAGCGCACTCCGGAGGCCGTTCAACTGGCGATCGGAAAAGCCGGTGCCCACCCGACCGGCCGGAACCAGGACACCCTGGGTATAGACCCCGAGCAAGAGGGCCCCGATCTCCCGGCGCCGCCCCTGGCCGGGCAGGTAGCCGCAGATCACACAGTCCTGGGTGGGCCTGACCTTGATCTTGAGCCAATCGCGGCTGCGCTTACCGGTTCTGTAGACGGAGTGACCACGCTTGGCGATCACCCCTTCCAACCCGCGCTGACTCACCTGGCGGTAGAAGGCTTCTCCCTTCTCCCAGACCTCGTCGGCGTAGCGGATCCTCTGGTTCTCTCCCAGGACTGCCTTGAGCACACCTTTGCGCTCCCGTAGGGGCAAGAGACGGAGATCTCGGCCGTCGGCGAAGAGCAGATCGAAAGCCATGAACACGACCGCCTTCTCGGCAGCCGCGTTGGCGGCATCGCTAGGGCCTAGCTGGATGCGCCTCTGCAGGTCGGAGAAGGACGGTCGCCCGGAGCTGTCCAGGGCCACGATCTCGCCGTCGAGAAGGCAGCTCTCTGCCCGGAGCGCGGGCAGGACCTCTTGTAGCTCGGGGTAGCGGGCCGTTTCGTCGCGTCCGGAGCGCCCCTGGATGGTGATCACTCCGTTCTCGAGGCGCAGCAGCGCCCGGACGCCGTCGTACTTGAGTTCGAAGAGCCAGTCCGGATCGCTGAAGGGCGCGTCTACCAGGGTCGCCAGCATCGGTGCCAGGCTGGTGGGCATCGGGGCTCGAGAGGCTTGGGCAACAGTGTCCTCGAACCCATCTGGAACGGGCCCGGGAGTCGGCTCGGCCGTGGCTCCCGTCGCCACTTGGTCGAGGGTGCGCCCAGTCTTCACCGATGTCGGGGGGAGGTCGTCGCCCCCTTCTCGAGAGTGCTCGTCCTGGCGCTTGACCAAGAGCCACTGCGGCTTGTCGGCGGGCTTGCCGTGATCCATGCGGATCAGGCTGAAGCCACCATGCAGCTTCTGGCCCTCGAGGCGGAAGTCCAGGTGGCCCTCCCGGAGCCCTCGCTCGGCGTCACCCTTGGGGCCCTCCTCCCAGGCGAAGGTCCCTATGTCCCAGAGCAGCACCGTGCCGGCCCCGTAGCCGGAGGGGATGACGTCCTCGAAGTCCCCGTAGTCAACGGGATGGTCCTCCACCTGAACCGCCAAGCGGCGCTGGCGGCGATCCAGCGAGGGACCCTTGGGGACGGCCCAGGAGAGCAGGACCCCCCGGTATTCCAAGCGGAAGTCGTAGTGGAGCCGGCTGGCCCGGTGCAGCTGGACGCAGAAGCGATGCCCCTTGGCAAGTCTGGCCCAGCTGTCCGCTGGGCGACGATCCTTTTGGGCTCGTCTCGACCGGCCGCTCGGCTCCGGACTCTGGCTGAAGTCTCGCTTCTTCCGGTAGGTGCCCAGCTTGGTGGGAGCCCTCGACGGCTTCTCAGGAGCTGGAGCGCGTTTGCCTCCCCGGACCGGTCCGGCGTCCGAGCCGTGATCCGCCATCGTCATCTCCAGGTCGGGGGGAGGAGAGATGCGCCGGCCACGCCCCACCGCAAGGCCGACGCGCCAGTTCTAACGCGCTGGAGCCTGGGCAGGTTCGCCTGAACGTGGTCTGAGCGCTTCCTCGGGGAGAAGTGATCTCGTCAAAAGGGCCCAGGGCCGGCTCAGATTGGCTGGCCCGAGGCGCAATATTCCCAGGCACTTCTCATTGGGATGGGCCAGCAGCTCCTACTCGGCCGCGGTGGAGACAGTGGGTAAGAGCTGGACCTCCTTCCGCTTCGGCTCCACTACGGGGAGCGTTGACACCTGTCCCCGAGCGCGCTACCGTCTGGGCCGATCGGGCAGGAGCTGCCAACGAAGTCTGCGTGGGGAGTGGGGGCGGCAATTGTCGGAGGAGACTCAGCCGAGAGGTGTCCCAGCACCAGAACCAGCAGCACCGGGAGCGCCCTCGGGCCAGCCGTCAGCACCGATGCCAGTCCAGCCTCCGCCACCGGAGCGCGGCCGGAGGTACAAGGTCTACGCTCAAGTAGTAGGTAACCGAGCCACTGGGCTGCCTCTGGCAGGGTTCTGGAGTCGCTTCGCGGGGATCGTGGTGGATGGCGTTTTGTTCGCCATCGTCGACCTGATCCTGTCGGCGATCTTGGCCTCGACCACCACCACCAACGTCGGCGGGGTTGCGACTTCGGAGAGCAGCCGTCCAACCGCCCTGATTGACCTCATCCTTGTGCTCCTGGAGCTGGCATATTTCACCTACTTCTGGTCGAATTCCGGCGCCACTCCCGGGCAAATGCTGGTCGGTATCAAAGTGGTCGACAAGGACTCGGGGGAGAACCTCCGGCCGTCGCAAGCGGCGCTTAGATGGGCAGGTCTGATCATTTCCGCGATCCCCATCTTCATTGGGTATATCTGGGCCGCCTTTGATCCCCAGAAGCAGGGCTGGATGGACAAACTCGCCAACAGTCAGGTAGTCGCGACGCGCTAGCGTCAGCCGTTTCCAAGGTTAGCCGGGAGCCTCATTGATCGATGTCCGCTGAGCCACCTAGCGATCCCGTCAAGCAGCCGAGCCGCACCAGTCGCCTCTACGGTTGCCTCTACGGTGGCGCCGTGGGAGACGCTCTCGGCGCTCCAGTTGAATTCATGTCACTCGCCGAGATCCGCGCTCGATTTGGCCCCTCCGGCTTGACCGAGTACGTTGAGCAGCCACCAGCCTTCACTGATGACACCCAGATGACCCTGTGGACCGCAGAGGGGGTCCTGCGAGCTCACAACCGCTGGCTGGAGAGGGGCATCGTCAGTGTCAGTGCCGTGGTCGCCAACGCTTATCAGCGGTGGTATTACACTCAGACCCACGACGGCTTCGACCTGGCGGCCAGTCCAAGTGACTCATCCGACTTGAGTGGTTGGCTGATTCGCGAGCCGGGGATTTACGGTCGGCGCTCCCCGGGCAGTAGCTGTCTGAAAGCACTCGGGCAGGGCTCTCCGGTTACTGATAGCAGGGGCTGCGGCGGCGTGATGAGAATCGCTCCGCTAGCCGTCGCGAGCGTGGGCGAGCCGTTCCAGCTCGCGTGCGATGTAGCCGCCATCACCCACGGTCATCCCAGCGGCTACCTCAGTGCTGGCGCACTTGCACTCATCCTGGCACGCCTCATGGATGAGGGGTCTCTCGATGCGGGGATCGACGATGCACTCTTGGCCCTGCAGGGGGCGAGCGGTGGAGAGGAGGTCATCTCGGCTATCAAGCGGGCGCGCGAATTAGCGTCCAAGGCCGACGCCTCAGCTGAAGCGGTGGAGATATTGGGAAGGGGGTGGGTCGCGGAAGAGGCTCTTGCGATCTCCCTCTTCTGCGCCCTCTGTGCGACTCGCGAGGAGGGGCCAGAGTGCTTCCGGCAAGGCGTCGTTCTTGCCGCCAACCATGGCGGGGACAGCGACAGCACGGCCGCGATTACCGGAACTCTGCTCGGTACCTATCTCGGCATGGAAGCGATCCCGGGCGAGCTGATCTTCCCGGTTCAGGGTCGTGAGTTGATCGAGAGGATCTGTGAGGATTTGATTCGCCACTTCATCGCCCCACCTCCGGCCCCGAAGTGTCCAGTGTGGTGGGGTCCCATGACCAGTTATCCACCTCCCCACGACCTGGATCGCTACCCTGGGATATGACGTCATCAGAGTTGTCACCGTCCCCTGGGTGGAGGTGGTCCAGGTCTGGCATGTTTCCGAGGTACAGGGATCCAACTGAGATGGTCATCGCGCGTACCGCTGAGTCTGGGTGGGCGCGAGCGTCCGGGCTAGGACCCCTGGCGGCAGCCTATCTGGGGTACATCCTTGTTGGCGCCAAGGTATTTCCTGGGCGCCTCTGCCCGACTTACCTGCTCTTCGGTGTCAACTGTCCGCTCTGCGGGTTGACCAGCGGCTGCAGCGAAGCTCTGCATGGGCATCTGGGGCGGGCCTCGACGCGGCACTGGGCAGCTGTTCCAGTCACAGCTACCGTCCTGGCGATCAGCTTTAGGTGGGTTTGGGAGATGACCAGATGAGTTGGCTAAGCAACCGCCGCCGGGCCAAGCCAGGAGTCGACTCGAGTAGCGCTACCCCGAGACAGGTGATTCTGCGCAATGAGAGACGAGGCCGTGACACCCGTCATCTGTGGGCCTACCTCGACGACGAAGGCAATCTGCACATCGACGGCCAGGACCTAGGACCGGCCACGGCCCCGGTCAGCGACGATGGTGAGTACGAGTGGTTCCACACCATAAGCCACCAGGATCTGCCTCAGCTTCTGGGCCTACTGGGTGCGCCCGCTGACGCCGATCTGCTCGATGTCCTTGAGCGGAAGTGGTCTTACGCTAGGTCCTATGAACTTGAGAAGGTGCTCCGCGAGAGCGGGATCAAAGTGGACCTCGTCGTCGTCTAAAGCGGGACCCTGGCTGGTCGGCTGTTTGCCCGAAGCTTCAGGAAATCTGACCGCGATCGTGCCTCAGGGTCGCCCCTTCATCCAAAAGGTTGGCTCGGAGAGGTTCGCCATGGTGCCGCAGTGGTAATTGGCATAGTTCCACGCGCTCTGGGCGGTACCGTTCGGATCGAAGTAGACGAAGAATTCCTGGATCAGGGACGCCCAGGCGGGAGCGAGTTCGTGCGGAGATCCAAGCCCACGGACTGGCCACAAGGCGAGCTTGTTCGCTCCTCGGGTGAGCAATGCCATGGGTTCGCTCAGGGCGGCCTGTCTCGGCGACCCCCGCCCGCGGGTGTCTGCTACTAGCGGCTGAAAGTAAATCGTGATTGGCTCTGCGGAATCTGGTGGCGGAACCTGAGCCACCGTGACCCAACTGCCAGCCAGCGCATCGACGAGGTCCGCTAGGTTTCCAGAAGGTTTAGGAGAGGGATCGCGATTCATCAGCTTCCTTCCTCGCGTCGGCGCGCATATTCGCCGGCTGGCGCCTCTGACTACTACTCGCCCCAATCTCACGGAATAACACCCCCGATGTCTTCCGCATTGCGTACGTTCCCCTGGCTTAGTGCTCCCGGCGCACCAAGGGGCTTCATCCAAGAGAAATCCACGCGCCGGAGCCGATAATAGCCGCAGCTGCTGGATTAGGCTACGGCTGGCCCAGTTAGAGGGGAGATCCGCGCCGATGAGATGGGGAGGGGAGAACGCGGGTTACCGTAGTCAGACCGGCGAACGAGGAGCCTGGGGCGCGACGAATTCATGATCTCTAAACGCCGGCCCGTACATCCTCTCTGCCGCCAGGTCTTCTCGGGAAGAGGAGAGGGGCTACCGACCAGGCTCCGCGTCATAGTCTGCTGCCTTGCCGCCACTGTAGCGTTTGCCACGCTACTAGCCACTCCCGGGCTGGCTTCGGGGGCCACCCTGGTTACGCCTTCCGCGATAGGCCTGCAGGCCGAGGACGTGCCGGGCTTCGCGCCCATCGCTGCCTCGGTCGAGACTTTCCAGGACCCCTCCACTGATAACTACGTCGCCGCATTTATTTCGTGTGCAGGAAGTGATCCACTGCTGAGCCAGCTTGACAGCGGGCCCGAGGCCACCGTAAGCCAGGCCTACGGTGGGGGCGAGACGTCATTGTCGTCCCAGCTTGGCGCTCCCGCCTACAGCGCTGCTTCGGTGGTATTCACCGCNNATTCACCGACGGCACGGCCAAGGCCGCCGCTACCGCGTACCAGACTCTCGCTAGCACTGCCTTCGAATCATGCGTAGCCCAGCAAACTGACGCGATCGACGACGCCCAAGGACCCGGCGTGGCAACTTCGCCGACCACGGTGACCGCCTTACCAACTCCCCTCTATGGAGCGGCCTCAGTGGCATTCGACTTCGCATCCACCTCATCGCTGCTCGGGATCAACGACCTCAACCTGAGCCTGGAGGAATCCATCCTCTATTCGGGGAAGGTGGTCACCATGCTGATTACCACCGGCTTCCAGGGCACATTCCCCGAGGCCACCCGACTGAGCATCCTCCAGACCCTGGCATATCGCATGGAGACATACAGCCTGTCCACGCCGGTTCCACAGCCGAGCCAGCCGCCGCTGGCATGTAAGTCCCTGATTGAAAGCTCATTGGGAAATGAGCCCGAGGGTGGCGAACCGGAACCCTCTCTGCAGCCGAGCCCTTCCGGGCCCTTCGCGATCGAGATCAGCGCATCCATCAACTTCGGCGAGGCCGACCTGTGCGACAGCGGGGTCAAGGTTACCCCGCCGTCGAAGTGGCTGAAGACCGGATCCAGCGATCCCAAGCTTTCGCTCACGACTCAGAAACAGAACCCAATGGGCCCGTTTACCTATTCGGGGGCAGACGCCAAATGGGCGCTCCCCACCGGGGCACCCGCCAACGCCCATCTGCAGACCGAGTTCAACTGGGGTGCAGCGAAGCTCACCACTCTCGCGGTGAGTGAGGAGTTCAGTGTGGCCAATCCCACCCATCCCAAACTGGCAATCAACATCCTGGAGTACACCGTCCCAGCCTTCGAGCTCTCCGCAACGCTGGTCCAGCACGGAAAGGCCCTACTCCAAGTCGGCCTCACTCCCAGCCTGGAGATTGGTGCCAGCCTGTCGAAGGCCGCCGCCGAAGAGGCCACCGAGGAAGCGGAGGCGGCCGGCGAAACGCCTGAGACAGCAATCGACGACGTCGCCGAGCGAGCGTCCGCTGGCCTGATTCAGGGCGTCGACGGGGAAGTTACCGACTCTTACGACGTCGCAGTGGCGTCTTCGGAGCTTGACTCGGACGTGCTGGTCCTCGACGAGGCGCTCTTTGAGGCCATTAGCGCGGACCCAGCTGTACTGGCCTTCAGCGCAGCCGCCGCCGGCGAAGTGGGCGGAACTGAGGTGGCGGCAGGTGAAGCCGATGGGGTCGACGGCGCCGTCGGTGGTGCCGTTGACGTAGGCGCTGACGACGGACTCGTGGACCTCCTCTTCCTGGTGCTTCTATGACGGCGAAAAGGAGGGCTCTTGACCCTGCCCTCAGTTTGGAAGCTAGCCTGATGAGGGACCGCCAATGGCACTGCCACGTTCAGCTGTCGAGATGGACGGGCTCGAACCCAGCTCCTCCTAGAAACTGTCGGTGACAACTGAGCGGCGACGACTTGCGCTTAGCCTCTTAGCGGCCCCAGTCGCCCTGATCCTGGCCGGCTGTGGCGGCGCTCACTCGGCAGAGACACCCTCGGCGCCACGCTCCAGCAGCTCAGTGCCTCCCGGATTCACCCGTGGGCCAGCCCGTGCGGCGACCGTTCTCGCGGTGGCCAGGCTTCCCCATATTCAACTCCGGGATCTGCACCGGGCGCCCTTGCCGCGCGCTGACTTGAAAGCGGTGACCACCGCCCTGGTTGATCAGCCCCTGGAGACTTCTGTCAGAGCGCTACTTGTCAATCGCGCGACTCTGGAGCCGGGTCGCAAGATTCAGGTAGTCGCGGGCGATCTGTCACGAGTTACCTCGCACGACGCCATTTTTATTCTCGCCGGTCCCGCCTTTAGGGGCCAACGCCTGGTCCAGGCAGAAAGTGGGATCGCCGCGGGGACGATTTCCCTGCCCGCCCACATGTCCCCGGGAACCTGGGCCATAGGGGTTGAGGACCTGTCAGAGGTCACCGGTGGGCAGGGAGGTGCGGTCAGTGGGCAGGTGCTGCTTGACTTGGGGATCTTTACCGTGAACTGAACACTTGCTAACCGGGAGCGAGCCTGAGACCTACTGCGTCCGCAGGATCTGGCTCGGGCCGCTCCCTTGGTTGGTTAGTCGGTGTGCCACCTCACCCCCCCAACTGGAACGTAGCCTAGCCGAGGTAGCGAGCGCCTAGAGAATGCCTGGAGTCCGTTCGGGCAAATGCCCTACCTGGCATTGACCACCACGGTGTGGGCCATCTTGTCGTGCCAGCCCTGATGTTGGCCGTCGAAGAGGATCCAGATGAATCCGATCCATATGCAGGCGACAGAGATCAGGTAACCGACCAAGCGCACCGTGCTCTCCCCCACGGTGGGGAGCTTGCCAGTTGACGCGTTGACCACCTTGATGCGCACCAGTCGCTGGCCCACGGTCGCGCCACCTTGATGCCAGAGCCCGATGAAGTAGGCCGCCTCGGCCACGATCAAGAGGAGGCCCAGGAGCACGACGATGCCGCTACCGGTATGGCCGGGAGAGGAACCGGAACCCGCAATCGCGCTAATGATGGTGTAGGCGACGCCAAAGATGACTCCATCGATCAGATACCCAGCCAGTCGGAGCCAAAAGGAAGCGTAGGTATCACCCCACGGAGTGGTG
>PLDE01000133.1 GCA_003135035.1 Candidatus Dormiibacterota bacterium
GGGAGGGCCAGCGCTGGCGAGTAGGTAAGCCACCGCCGTTGGCTGAATCGCGAAGGTGGCGATGATCCGGAGGCTGCGCGGTCTGGCAAACGGTCCCGCTCTCCAAGGGGCTCCCGAGGGATGACCAACCCTCCGATCGGCAAAGGCCCTCTCGGGAGCTAACTAAATCGCGAGCCGCGGTCGCGCCGACACCGTGGGTCTGAGCTAAGGGTGCTCGGGGGGTGCCTTCGGCGGGATCGTCTCAAACGACGAGAGAACGACGCTCGAAGTGGTCTCGCCGGTCGTGAAAGTTTGCGGGACCGGGTCCCCCGGCCAGAGTTCGATGGCTCTCGCAGTCGCCTCGAGAAACATGTTCGCTTCGATCTCGCGTCTAACTTCGGGGATTCCCATGCCCGGCCATTCGCAGACGAAAGCGACCGCGCCGGGAGGAGGCAACGGCCATAGCCACCAGCGCTGCTCGTAGCTCATCTCACCACCCGAGCCACCAGTGCTGGTCAAGGAGATGGAGGGAGCATCCTCCGCGTCCTGACGCCGATGCCCGGAAAAGCGAGTGAGGTTGGTAGCCGCTCGGCCATCCGAGAACGCCACTCCAAAGCGAAGTCGACTTGCCTGGAATGTCTGGCTGCTAGCAGAGCTCACTCCGGGGTGGGGTCGCAGGTGGCCGTTCACCATCTCGGACAGGCCGAAAGCCAGTGAATCGATCGAACGAAGGCGTACCAGCAACGTGAAGGCAACACCAGTTGGGTAAGCGGCGGCATTCGAGACCGCGACAGCAGCCGTGTCGGTGCGACCGATAAGAAGCTCCAGCGGCACCCCACCTGGGATAACGCCCACCGGTGGAGCGCTCCACGGTGGGGGCGGAGGCCCGGGTCGGTCCTGGGAGCTCTCCGCAGCTGGGAGCGGCTCGAAGAAGGGCATTGCCGCACTCTACGCCTGCGGGTTGCTGCGGCGAGCCGGTAATTTTGGTCCTGGTGTGGACTAGCAGGCCCGCGCGAAACTTCCTGAGCCGACGAGCGCGGGCAAGTCAGTTCTCTTCCAGGCAGGCCGAACAGGGTCCCGAGCGCGACGACTCCTCCCATGACACTCCAAGCGGCTCTCCACGACTGCCACGGCGTCTCACGCCGAATGTGCGAAGCAAGGAGGCGATGGTCACGACAAGGTCAGAGCTCGACACTCTTGACGCTGCGTCTACGGTGTCTCGGATGGGTATTCTCACGTCGCGTCGAACTTGTCCGGGACAACGTTTCGGAGATGCCTCTTGAGGGAGCGTACGGCTCTCCTAGCAGGCTAATCAGAGGAGAGGAAGGTCGCATGGTGACTGCGGTAGCTCAAGCGCGCCCTGCTGCTGTTCCCTCGCAGCGAGCGTGCGCCATCTGATCCCCTCCAAGTTAGGGCGCCTACTGACGATTCGGGAGTTCGTCCTCCTGTGGTCGGGTAGCACTGTGTCGCTCTTCGGCGACGGCATCTACTTTGTCACCATCGCCTGGGAGGTGTACCGGCTCTCCGATCTACCCACGGCCCTGGGCATCGTCTCGGCTGCATTCGCCCTGCCGCAGGTTGTGCTCCTGGTCTTTGGCGGAGTCATCAGTGACCGGATGGACCGTCGCCTACTGATGCTCTGGATGAACGCCGTCAGCGGCCTGATGATCGGTAGCCTGGGCGTGCTGGTGTTGCTCGACCGGATCCAGCTCTGGGAGATCATCGTGCTGGTGGCGGTCTACGGAGTCAGCCAGGCATTCTTCCTCCCAGCGTCGCGAGCGATTGTTCCCAGTCTGGTCGACCCCGACCTGCTCCCTCAGGCAATGGCCGTAGAACAGTTCGTCCAACCGCTGACCGGGAGTCTTTTGGGACCGGCGGTGGGAGGGCTGCTGATCGCCGCCGGGGGCACCGGACTGGCATTCTTGATTGACGCCGCGACCTTTTTGGTGGCAGCGGGTACGTTATCGGCGATGGCCTCGGCCGTCGCTGCGGACGCTGTCGGCGACCGGGCCGAGCCCCGACCAGGGCGATTTGCCATCCTTCACGAGGCGGGCTTGGCAGTGCGCTTCATTCGCGGTCTGCCCTGGATGTGGGCGGGACTCGCCGCCGCAGCGATCGCCAACCTCGCCCTCACCGGTCCCCTGATGGTGCTGATCCCATTCCTCATCAAGTACCGTCTCCACTCCGGTCCCGAGGCGCTTGGCCTGGTCAGCGCCGTTGGGGGTCTGGGCGCGATTCTGGCCGCCGTTTACGTGAGCTGGCGGGGCTTGCCCCGTCAGGACATCAGCTGGATGTTCATTTGTTGGGCCGCCGCTCCGGCGGCGATGATTCCGATGAGCCTGGTCAACTCGGCCTGGGAGTTGATGCCCCTTACCTTCATCGCCATGGGTGGGCTGGCGTTCGGCAACATGGTGTGGTTCGCCAGGTTGGGGGCCCGGGTTCCTGGCCACATGCTGGGGCGAGTAGCCAGCTTCGACATGATGCTGTCTTTCAGCCTGACTCCGGTGTCAATGGCGGTAACCGGCCCACTGGCGGGACTCATTGGGGTTCGCCATCTTTTGCTCTGGTCCGGAGCCCTGGCCTGCGCGCTCACTCTGGTATTTCTCCTGGTACCGGGCCTACGGGTGACGGGCCGGCAGGGTATGGAGATCGGTGCCTAACGATCCCACCTCGACGCGCTCGCCTGAGCGACACGTCTGCCCATGTTCCCGACCGCACCAGCGGGGGATGCAGTTGCAGTAGAGCAACGTGGCCTTGCGGCCGTGAAGTTTGGTGACGGCAGTTCGGACCAGGTGGGCGAACCGCCATCCTCTATGAGTGGGCGGTCAGGTGACCGCTGACTCAGCGTAGCATCGCGTTCATGTGTCGAAACATCACCACCCTCCGAGGCCTAGAGCCGGCCGCGACCAACGGGGAGATCGAAGCCGCTGCCCGCCAGTACGTGAGGAAGGTCAGCGGCGTGCAGGAGCCCTCCAGTCGCACCGAGGAAGCGTTTGAGGCCGCGGCCCGCACGGTAGCCGCGGCAACCCTTGAACTGTTGGTAGACCTACCGCCGCGACAACTGCCGCCCCGTACGACACCCCCGCTGAGGCGCCTTCGGGCGACGGGTGAGTAAGTCGGTCAGAGGCTGGCCGCGGGCGGGCCATCCGGGCTAGCCACCCCGAAAACCGTTAGCGCTGCGGCACGGGAAGGTTGCTGCGCCGGTTCGGCCCAGCCGCTCAGCTGAGCTCACCCAGGCGCGCTAGCTGCCTGGGTCGCCGCGAGGCAGGGTGGCCCTGGGGCCCCGACCAAAGGGTCGGAGCCCTGGGGCGGATGTCTTGGCTCCCTATGCGGAAGTGGACCCGCCGGGCGCGGTCTCTTCCTCGGCCAGTATCCGGTAGAGGTTCCGCTTTGTTTCCTTCAACAGATGGGCAGCCTTGGCCACTTGGTCAGGGTTGCCGGCCTGGGAGACCTGGACCATGGCGGCCATGGTCTGGCGCATCAGCGAATGCAGCTCGTGGACGTCGTCGCCAACTGTCCCGGCAAGCGCCTCCCAGGGAGACCCAAATTCGGCGCGGTGCTCCTCGGTATAGGACTTCCCCGCGTCGGTCAGCGTGAACAGGCGCTGGCCATCCGTCTCCTGGGAACGAACCAGTCCTTCGTCCTCCAGCTGCTGGAGAGCGGGATACACAGACCCCGGGCTCGGACTCCAGACACCCTTGCTGCGTTCGGTGATCTCCTGCATGATTTGGTAACCGTTCCGGGGCTGCTCGTCGAGGAGGAGCAGGGTGGCCGCCCGGACGTTTCCACGGGGCACCCGACCTCCCCGGCCACCGCGCATTCTGGCCCCCCATGCCCGCCGGAACGGTCGGTCGAAATCGTGATCCCCGAAGGGACCAGAGCGGCCCCTGGGGTGGCGGCCGCTCTGGCCCGGGTGCTCCGCACCCGGATCGTGGCCAGGCCCTGCTGGGAAGTTCGTCATCATGTCATCGCCTCCTCTAGATTGATATATCCGATACGGTCATGCTAGCTCAACGATATATCGATTGTCAAGAGAGAAGAGGAAGGGGGTTCGGACGGAGAGTGGAGCGGTCTGGCAACAGCCGCTGCTATGGTCACCGGCAATGTTGTGCCTGCGCGGAGGGCCGAGCCATCAGGCCGGGCGCCTGCTCGCTGGCCTGGCCTTCGCCGCCATCCTCTGGGCGCAGCCCATGGCCGCCAAGGCCGCGACGCCATCCTTCGGGACGGGACAGTTGGGCGTGCTGTCCAGCGTCAGCGCCACGGCGAGCGACGCCTGGGCGGTGGGCGAGGGAACCGACCCCGTCACGGGCGCCCACACAACCCTGGTACTGCACTGGAACGGAGCCAGCTGGAGCCAGGTGGCCAGCCCCAATCCGGGAGGCACGAAGGCGCGCAGCGACAGCTCCGCCTTAGACGGTGTGAGCGCTCTCTCGACGACCGACGTGTGGGCGGTGGGTAGCTATACCAGTCCGACGACGGGCGCCCACGAGTCACTCATTCTGCACTGGAACGGCAGCAGCTGGCGCCAGGTAGCCAGTCCCAACCCCGGGGGCACCACGTCCAGTGGATCGGGCACCAACCTCCAGGCGGTGAGTGCCGAGACCGCAAAGGACATCTGGATCGTCGGCGGCTACCTCAACCGAGCCTCCGCAGCTGACCAGACGCTGACCCTGCATGGCGACGGGAGAAGCTGGAGCGTCGTCGCGAGTGGGAGTCCCGGGGGGATCAAGAAGGACGATCTCAGTGATCTCGATGGCGTGGACGCCATTTCGAAGAGCGATGTCTGGGCAGTCGGTGAGTACAGCACCCAGGCGAAGAGCTCCGGCCGCGATGCCGTGGTGCTGCACTGGAACGGCGCCCGGTGGTCGCGGGTGGCTAGCCCTAACGCGTCTGGTCAGAGTGGCCAGAGAGTCACCAATCTAGCTAGCGTGACGGCCACCTCGGCCCGCTTCGCCCTGGCCGTCGGAGCCTTCAGCTCGGATCCCGCGAGCAGTGCCCTGGAGTCGCTGAGTCTGCGCTGGAGGGGCTCGGCATGGGAGCAGGTGGCCAGCCCCAATCCGGGCGGCGTCACCGGAGTCGCAGATTTCACCAGTCTCGCCAGCGTCAGCGCCGTCTCGGCAGAGAACGCCTGGGCGGTCGGGGACGACACCGACGCCAGCAGTGGAGCACTGGACAGCGTGGTGCTGCACTGGAACGGCAGCAAGTGGGCCCGAGTCAGCAGCCCCAACCCGTCGACGACCGCCACCTACCTCTTCAGCGTTTGTGCGGTTTCGGCAGCGGACGTCTGGGCGGTCGGTTCGTACTATGACGCCACTACCAAGTCTGACTACACGCTGGTGTTGCACTGGAACGGGATCAGTTGGTTGCCAGCCTGACCAGAGCAGCCTACCTGCCGATGCGGCTGGCTACTCCGCGGACTGGCCGGCCCTGCCTGCGTCAAGCCAGACCGACCATGGCTCAATCAAGCCGATCCTGAGAAGCTCCATCGCCGCCCAGGGATCCTCGCCAAACCGCGCTTTGATCTCGTTCTCGTTGCCGGCCTCAACGACGACCATGACCCGCTGCCCGTCGCCGATAGGCCCGCCCAGGATCACCAGCTTCTCCGCCACCAGTTGATCCATGAAGGCGGCGTGCTGATCCCAGCCCTCCTGCTCGCGGATCGAGCGCGAGCTGTCCCATCGCGGGCCGTGCACCATGGTCACGACGAAGAAGCTCACTCAGCGAGTCTATTTCACGTGGTCGAGGGTGCTGGCTTCCCAGGGGACGCGCCGCTTCTACACTTCTGAGCAGACGATCAGGTCCGCCAACAGAAGCGACACGTATAGGAGGGGAGAGCATGACGTATTCCCAGGGGGACGCTGGCAATCGTGGGCCGACGTCGGAGTGGGAGACGTACGGTCGCGCCATGCTTGACTCGATGGCGGAGGTGCTGGCGGAGGCGCCGGAGACCGTCCGCCATCTGCTCCTGGAGACGGCCGACTACTGGCTCGCCGTGGGTCTGGCTCTGGGAACCAAGGCCCCAGACCAAGCCAAGCGGCTCCTCCAGTTGCTGGAGAGCGAGGAGGCCGAGCGGGCTGAGCTCGAGCGCGACGGAGCAGCCTTTGCCATCGAGGCCACGAGTTGAGGCGCAGGAGCCTGGTGAGCGACCTCTACCGGACCGCCCGAATGGCCAACGATGTGAGCACCCTGGCCTCAGGCAACCCGCACCGGATTGCCCGGCGCGCCAAGAACAAGATCGTAGGTCGGGCCCTGGCACGAGCCGGAATCTGGCGGGCCCTCTGGCGCTGAGTGCTCGGTTGGGCTAGTCCTCTGTGGTCAGGCTCAGCTGACCGCCTGGGTGGGACGCACCAGGAAGATCCATACATCCCAGAGGGCGTGACTGACGATCAGAGCCGGCATGGGCGTGCCCACCGCCGCTAGCCCCGACCATCCCGCGCCCGCGACAGTGGCGGCTCCCACCAAGGTGGGGTTGCCGGTGCAGAGGTGGGCACCCCCGTAGAGCGCGGCCGAGACAGCAGCTGCCCGACCCCGTCCCAGCCGTCGGCTCAGAGTCTCCTGGAGTAGACCGCGCCAAAACAACTCCTCAGCGGGAGCGATCACCAGGGCCAGCCGCAGCGCCAACTCCGCCCGGGGACGAAGTCGGCGCAGCTGGTAGATGTTGCCGATGTCCTGGTCGCCGTGAGGCATGACCACCCGGGCCGCCCGATCGCCGACCGCGAATACCGCGTAGAGGCCGCCCGCGATGGCGGCGCCCAGGGCAAGGTCGCTGGGGCCCACTTTCTGGTGGCGCAGATGGCGGCTGCTCAGCAACGAGATGGAGCCGAGGCCGAGCGCTGTCCCTGTCATGCGCTGCCAGAAGCGCTTGCGTGGCCCCCGGAAGGTGGCGGCGAAGGCGAGGTAGGCGAAGACCGAACTGGCCACCACCAGCGCCGGCTTCGGTTTCTCCGGGAGAGCCAAGATGACCTGGCTCAGCCCGGGTGCCAGGAGACGCTGATCGCGATCCCGGCCACTAGGAGCAGGCCGAAGGCCGCGTGGAGCTGGGCTGTCTCCAGGTCGATCATGGCGATGGCTCGCTGCTGACCGGCGGCGCCCAGCTCAGAGGCGTTGAGGGCGCGGACCAGAAGCGGCAGGGAAAGCAGTGCCAGCAGGCTGAGCCGGGGGAGCAGGCCGACGGCGACGGCAAGGGCCAGGGTGACGAAGGCTCCCACCAGCAGGCCCACGTACAGGTGATGGGCAAAGTGACGGCCGGCACGGATGGAGAACGTGCTGATCCCGGCGCGCGCGTCCTCGCCAATATCGCGCCACTCGTTGCCGTGCAGGATGGCGGTGACCAGGAGGCCGATGGGAACACTCGCCGCCCCGGCCGCCACGGCGAGATGGCCGGTGATGGTGAAGTAGGCCCCCAGCACCATCAGCGGTCCCATCAAGAGGAAGACCAACGGCAGTCCGGCGGCCCGGTACTTGTACTGCAGCGGCGGGGCGGTGTAGCCCCAGCCCCCGATCAGGCCCAGGGCGCCGAAGACGAGCAGGGGCCAGCCCCGGGTGAGGATGAGCACGACTCCAATCAGCGTCGCCAGCAGAAATGCGGTTCCCGCCAGAAAGAAGGCCTCGCGCTCTCTGACTCTGCCGGTGAGCAAGGCCTGGCTGGCCCGAGGCGAGGTGATGGCATCGATGCCCTTGCGCACGTCATAGATCTCGTTGATCACGTTGGTGCCAACCTGGAGCAGGACGGCGCCGACCAGGACCAGAGCGAAGAGGGGCCAGCTGAAGCCGTGTCGAAGCGCTGCCAGGGCCGCCGCCGCCGACACCGGGACGATGGAGGCGGTGAGAGCGAAGGGGCGGGTGATCTCGAGCCAGCCGCGGGATCGTCGGAGCAGACCGATCCTGTCGTTGGACTTGGTCGGCCGTCGCCGCGAGCCCCAGGCCGGCGCCATCGCGCCCGCCGAACCGTAGATAACCGCGGCCTCGATCACCGCCTCCACCTGAGCCTCCTCCTGGACGACGGGCTGCAGGATGGGGAGGTCCATCCCCGCCTCGCGGAAGCGTTCGGCTCCGGCCGCAACCTCCTCCCTGGTGCCGCAGAGGAGGAAGGCGTCGACCAGCTCATCGGGGATCAGCTGGGCGGCCCCGTGGTAGTCCTCTCTGCGCCAGGCCGCCAGGATCGGCTGCCGCAGAGCCGGGTCCATCCCGGTGCGCCGCATGGCGACGTCGGTCTGCACCGCCAGCATGTAAATGGCGAAGGGCTCGCGCTTGGCGCGGTCCAGGGCCGCTCGCCGACTGCTGTCAATCAGAGAGAGGAGATAGCCGCCGATGACGACCTCGCCGGGATCGCGACCGGCTGCCACGGCGGCCGCCCGGATTCGCCTGGCTGCCAGCGCCACCGCCTCGATCGGCTCGGCCGGTCGAGCCAGATACCCGTCGGCAAGACGGCCGGCGAGTTCGTGGAACGAGCGACGGTACCCGGCCGCCCAGATCGGCACCTGGTGGACCGGGGGAAACATGGGCTCCACCTCGGGGACTCCCGGAGCTCCCAGGGCCAGGCGCTCTCCCCGCCAGAGCAGGCGCAACTCCTCCATCGTCTTGCCGACCTTGGCGACCGCTTCCTCGGAGTGGTAAGGAATCCCCATCTGGGCCAGCCTCAGGGGAAGGGCGGTTCCCAGGGCGAGGGTGATCCGCCCGGGAGCCAGGTCGTCGAGGGCGCTCACCGTCATGGCCAGGACCACCTGGTTGCGGGTGTTGGGGTTGAGCGCTCCCAGGCAGATGCGCAGGCGGGGCACGCTGGTGGCAACGGCGGTGGCGTAGGTCACCGCGTCCCGGGCGAAGTAGGACTCATGGAACCAGATCGAGTCCAGTCCAGCCCGCTCCGCCATCTCCGCTTGTCGCACGGCGTCGCGCACCTCGCCCTGGGCGTTCAGCCCGAGACCGACCGCGCGTGCCAGAGAGGGCATCGACAACCTCCTCATCGAGCCGGACCGGGGCCTGATCTAGGGCCGCTCTGATGAAGGGTACCCGGTCACCAACCGGTCCGAGGAGGCGGCGTTAGCGCGTGTGCCCGAGCCGACTCATCCCCGCTCAGGCGGGGGTGAGCACGACCAGGGGTATCGGGCGCTGGGTCCTACTCTGGTAGACGTCGTAGCGCCCGTGGTTGGTGTCGTTGACCAGGCGCCAGAGCCGGGGATATTCGGGATCGCCGCGCTCCACCACGCCGGCACGGGCTGCGGTTCGCTGGCGCCCGCGCAGCAGCTCCACCTTTGGACTGGCGCGGAGATTGAGTAACCAGGCGGGAGGCCGGTCCTGGCCATCGTTGGAGGCGACGACCACCAAGGTGCCCTGGTCGGCGGCGTAGACGAGGGCGTTGCGTCGGGTGACCCCGCTCTGTCGCCCGGTCGTCTCCAGGAGGAGAGTGGGCACCCCGATCATGTGGTGCCCCAACGCTCCACCGCTCTGACGATAGACCCAGCCGTGGAAGCGTAGAAACCAGTGCTGCAACTTGCTACTCACGCCCACCAGCAAGAGTCTAGAGCGGCTCGGGCAGCCCCCCTAGTTCTTCAAGCGAAATAGACGACCAGGGCGGTCTTGTCATCGTGCTTGCGCGCCATCTTGACCAGCTGTCCAGCCGCGACTTGGGGATCATCACTTTCGAGCGCGGAGGCGAGATCCTGGGCGCTGAGCAAGTCGGGCGGGTAGTCGCCGGTGATGCCATCGGTTGCCAAGAGCAGCTTGCTTCCCGGACGAAGGGGAAGGCTGCCCCGCTGAGGAGCGACACTGGCACCGGGGCGCTCATCTCCCTCGCCCAGGGCATTGAAGAGAATCCGGCCCTCGCCCTCATCGACCGTCATTTGAACCAGCTCGGACGTCTCGTCCTCTTGGAGATAGAGGCGCGAATCTCCCACTGAGACGTAGACAAGCTGATCCCCAAGAACGCGGGCCACGGTCGCGGTTGTCGCTCCCAGCGATCTCTGTCTAATCACGCGATCGGCGCTCTCGCAGCCTGCCACTAGGGCGTCCATAGGGGACAGGCTGGTGCTTCGGCAGGCTTCGCTGATCACTTCCGCCGCGGTACGGGCCGCCTCACCGCTCCGTGCGAACTGGCCAACGCCGTCAAAGACCCCGAACAGCCCCAGATCAAGATCGACCAGCGCGCGATCCTGATCGTGCAGGGGGATCTCCGCCAGTCCGACCCGCCATCTCACATCTGGCCGTCGGGAGTCGCGCGGCGGTAGGGGGAGACGTCCGCTGTCACGCGGGGGGCGTCGGCCACTTCTTGGCTGCTCCCGAGCGGCTCGCTCCGGAGATCGCGGCCAGCCAGCAATGCCAAGATCGCTACCACCGCCAGCAACGGCACCTGGGCCATGTACTCGTCGAGACTACGCCAGCTCAGCCAGAAGGCCGCCAGAGTGAGAACTCCGGCACTGACCCGCCAGCTCGGCCGGAGCCGACCCCAGAACACAATCAGGGCCATGGCGGCGGCGGTTGCCGCCAAGAAGAGGTCGGAGGGCAGGGGCTTGATCACCCCCTGCAGGATGAGGACGACCGGGCCGTAACCGAGCGGAAAGGTGGGAGCCGCCAGATTGCGCCAAATGGTGCTGATGGCATCGGGATACGCCACCAGCAGGGGAACGACGGCCAGCGCCAGAGTCGCCACCAGGGCGACCAGTCTCCGGAGCTTGCCATCGAGAGCCAGACAGAGCAGCAGGTAGGCGGGAAGAAAGAAGAGGGCCAGTTCATTGGAGCCCACCGCGAGTCCGAGGCAGACGGCCGAGAGCACTGGCCGTCTGATCCAGAGGACCGATGCGGCCATCAGCAGATAGGCCACCGACTCGGCGTTGCCAAAGCTGGCGAAGTTGAGCGCGGAGCCGGGTATGAAGTAAGTTGCCAGGAATGCGGCTAGCGCAGCCGCCCAGAGGGAGCCGGCCGCAACTCCCAGGAGGACGGCGAAGATCGCCGCCGCCAGCAGCGTCCAAAGGGAACGCATCTGGGACGACATGCTGGCGACCGGAATCATGGAGACCGGATCTAGCGGCGGCTTGGCGAGTCCAGAGAAGACGTTCGCCGTACTGCCAGCGCTGCCCGCTGAACGGGCGGCCGCCTTGATCCGGGCGGCGGAGGGATAGGTGTCAACACCGGCGAACGGGCCCACCCGTAATGGGGTTGCCAGGGTGACGGAGAGCCCGAGCTGGCGCAGGCAAGCAATCTCATTCACCTGATAGGGGTCTTGACCCTTGGTGATCGCCTGGGCCCCACACACCGCCATGGCGTTGGCATCGTCGATGCGCTGGGAGTCGCCAGGCAGGGAATTGACGATGGAGGCCAAGACGAAGCCACCGACCACCAGCAGGACGACCGGGGAGAGAACCAGGATTCTCCCCGGGTGACGCCGTCTGATCCAGTCGGGCAGGACGCTTCGGCAGCTGAGCGCGATCAGAACCACGAAGGCCAGATAGCAGCAGAGCTCCAGAGCATCGTTGGCATAGAGAGCGGCCCGTCCCGGGATGGTCGGCGAAATCTCCTGGAAGTTGGCGAACTTCAGGGCTACCAGCGCCAGGGCGATCAGGACGAGGCGGTCCGCTGTCTCTGAGCGGAGGCTCCCGCCACGGGGAAGCCACCTTCGCCAGCGCGCCACCACCGTCAACTCTGAGACGCCTCCTTTCCCGAGGAGCGGGCTACCAACCTACCCGCACGCCGGTTGATCGATTGCCTCCCCGCGTGCCGATCGCGGCCCTGTCGACGCCTGGGCGAGCTGCCGGAGCCGCTTGCAGGGGACGTTGCGGTCCCCATCAGTCTGGAACCGTGACCTTAGGAACAGCTGGGCGAAGCCGTCTGGACCGTGATGGCGGCGATCTCCCCACCGCTACAGGTAGAACTCGATCTCCATCCTAAGGGCAAGGCGGTCCAAGATGGAGCCGATGGCCCAGCGGAGCGCGGGAGCGGGCCCGGCTCTCCCCCGGGGAGTCGGCGAGGCTATCCTCCGAGCCAGATGAGCCATGAGCGCGCGCCGAATGCGCTAGGGCAGAGCATCGGGCCCGAGGCGGATCGCCGTTATATCTACGCCGCGCTCGGCCTGATCGTGGCTTTCATGATCTTCGAGGTCACCGCCGCTGTGCTGGCAGGTTCGCTGGCGCTACTGGCTGATGCCGGCCACATGCTGGCGGACGTGGGCGCGCTCGGGGGGGCCCTCTGGGCGACCTACCTAGCGGCGCGACCGAGCAGCAACCGTTTCAGCTTCGGACTCAAGCGAGCCGAGGTACTGGCCGCCGCCATCAACGGTGTGACCCTGCTGGTGGTCGCCTTTCTCATTGGCCTAGACGCGATCGGCCATCTGGTATCGCCCCGACCCGTCCACGGGCTGACCCTGCTCATCGTCGCTGGGGTGGGAGTCGCGGTCAACCTGCTCGCTGTCCGGATCTTGGCTCGAGCCGACCGTACCTCGATGAGCATTCGTGGGGTAACCGCCCACGTTCTCACCGATCTCTACGCATTCATCGCCACCGTCATTGCTGGAGCGGTGATTCTGCAATTCGGCTTTGCTCGTGCCGACTCGATCGCGTCGCTGGTGGTTGTCGGGCTGATGCTGCGAGCCGCGGCCGGGTTGCTCCGCGCCTCCGGGCGGATTC
>PLDE01000080.1 GCA_003135035.1 Candidatus Dormiibacterota bacterium
TCCTCCCGCCCCAGCCATTGTCGCAAAGAGGCACATCTGAACTCAGGTATCACCCAGCGTGCCCGGTGCAAGGACGCGCAGCGCCATCTTTGGACGGAGCTGCTTTCGATCCGGAGGCCGCAGACAATTCAGGAGCCGGGTGCCGGTCAGTCCTTCAGACCCATAAGCAGCCACGTCCCGTCTCCCGTCGACCTGCTCGACCGTGGGGGAAGCGGCCCCCACCACGTCTGTTCGGAACCGCACGGACAGACAGGGAGTGGCGGTGGTTTTATGTTGGATAAGGAGCGGGGGCAAGCGCCGCGGGGTGCCGCGTGATGCGCTCGGATCAACCGACTGACGAGCAGGTAGGAGAGCAGGTGGACAAAGTCAGCCCAGACGCCTTGCCAGACCATCCCACCCGGCTGCACGCTTCGTGGCGTTCCTCAGCGGGAATGGTTGGAGAGAGCCAAGACGCACGCGCTGGCGCTGGGGCCCTCACGATCGCCGCCACGCCGTCGAGGATTCGGAACCCGCAGCACCGCGCAGGTAGTCAGGACCAGCAGCCGGGCCGCCCGGACACCGCCGCAACGAGGCTCGTTCGTCACGCAGCCGCAGAGAGCCCCAGTTCTGTAACAGGCAAGGAAGTGCAAGCGGTCGGTTGCACCGAGCGGCCAGCAGATCCAGCAGCAACGAGACTCACACTCTCCCACGAGCCATCCGAAACCGGAGCGATGACCCAGGCCAGTCTGGAGATTCGTCTGGCCTTTGGACGGCGCCGCTGGACCCTGGATCGCGGGCCGCCGCCGCTGCTTGAACGCGATCGACGAATGCCTCGACCGGCTCGAGGCGCTGCACATGCAAGGCACTGAAGGCTCACACCCAGCCAGCTGGAGAAACCTGCGGGCAGAACTGGCGGACATGGTAGGGGAGGGGCTGCCGGACGAGGTGCACAAGGCGCGCACGTCCCACCAGCTGCATGCCACCTTGCTCAACTGGCAGGCGACTTTCCTGGATCGGATCGGATCGTCGTTCGTCGTCGAGAGCGCTTTCCCGACCTCAAGTCTGACGACGACCACCAGCGCCCCCTGCGGCGGCGGTCGGCGGTTAGCAGATCCGAGCGAAAACCTGAGGGCAGGTCGGGCGACCCGGCTGCGGTTGGACGCTGGCAGTGGACCCGGCCAACCGCTGGCCGCTCCTACCGGACCTCCGATCCCCAGTTCATCCTCCCATCCCGGCGGCCACGATGGCCGCCGGGGTTCTCACTGGCTCTGCGTTCCGAACGCGTTAGCCAAGCGTTAATCCGGATCTAGATAGCCGAGAGAAGTCGCGAGTTGAACGAAGGAAGAACTGTGCTATGGGAATGACTGCCGGTGACTATCTGTGCGAGCGGCTTATCGAATGGGGTGTGGACACAATCTATGGCTTCCCAGGGGATGGCATCAATGGCATCCTCGGTGCGCTGCGTCGCGCGGAAGATCGACTCCGATTCATTCAGACTCGTCATGAAGAGATGGCCTCATTCATGGCCTGTGGCCACGCCAAGTTCACTGGCCAGGTGGGGGTGTGTCTAGCTACCTCCGGCCCGGGGGCGATCCACCTACTGAATGGCCTCTATGACGCTAAGTTGGACCACCGGCCGGTAGTGGCCATCGTTGGCCAAACCTTCAATCGCGCCATGGGCGGGGACTTCCAACAGGAAGTCAACCTTCTTCAGCTGTATTCGGACGTGGCGTCAGCGTACGTGCAACAGGTGACTGAGCCATCGACGGTTCGCCACATGATTGACCGGGCGATGCGTATTGCTCAGGCTGAACGCACGGTCACCTGCGTGATCGTTCCAGCCGACATCCAGGACATGGATGCGGTACCTGAGCAGCCTCTCCTAACCCACACCGTGCACTCCGGGGTGGGGTGGTGGCCACCTCGCCAGGTTCCTTCGACCCAACAGCTTCAGACGGCGGCGGACATCCTTAACGCCGGTCAACGCGTGGCGGTCTTGGTCGGCCAGGGGGCGCTGCACGCCACCGATGAGGTGTTGGCCGTGGCCGACACCTTGGGTGCGGGAGTGGCCAAGGCTCTGCTCGGCAAGGCCGCAGTTCCCGACGATGTGCCGTACTGCACCGGTTCGATCGGACTCCTCGGCACCAAGCCGTCCTGGGACATGATGCAAGGTGCCGACACTCTACTCATGGTCGGGACCAGCTTCCCCTACTCAGAATTCCTACCTCCCCTGGGGCAGGCCAAGGCGATCCAGATCGACCTGGCGGGACGCAACCTCTCCATTCGCTACGCCATGGACCTGGCCCTAATAGGTGACTCGAAGGAGACCCTGGCTGAGTTGCTTCCCCTGCTGCACCGAAAGGACGATCGCTCGTGGCAGGAGGAGATTGAGAAGGGGGTGGGCGCCTGGTGGCAGCTCATGGAGGATCGAGGCCAACCGTCTGACCTCCATGGCCGGATCAGGCCGCAAGGGCTGTTCTCGTCGCTGTCGCGCCACCTGCCGGACAACGCCATCCTCTCGTCGGACTCGGGGACGGCGGCAAACTGGTACGCCCGCCACATCAAGATCCGCAAGGGCATGAAAGCCATGCTCTCTGGGAACCTGGCCACCATGGTCCCCGGTGTGCCCTACGCGATCGCGGCAAAGTTTGCGTTCCCCGACCGGGTATCGATCGCGATGGTCGGAGATGGGGCCATGCAGATGGGCGGGATGGCCGAAATGCTGACGGCCCTCAAGTACTACAAGAGTTGGTCTGATCCGCGCTTGATCATCCTGGTGCTCAACAACGAGGACCTTAATCAGGTGACCTGGGAGCAGCGGGCGATGGAGGGTGATCCGAGGTTCGAAGCGTCGCAAGGCATCCCGTACATGCCCTTCGCCGACTACGCCGACCTCATCGGCTTGAAGGGCATCAAGGTGACGACCGCGTCAGAGATCGAGGGCGCATGGGAACAGGCCTTCGCCGCCGACCGCCCCGTCATCATCGATGCGCGGACGACGCCGGACGAGCCGCCGATCCCACCCCATGTCACCGTAAAAGAGGCGGAAGCCTTGATGAAGTCGGTGCTGGAGGACCCAAAGGGGGGCTGGCGGGGAGCGCTGGAGGGTGCTCGAGAGATTGCCCAAGAACTCGTTCCGGGACGCTGACCGATGTCCAGGATCAAGACTGCCAGCCACGGCGAGGTATTGGGCGAGGCTACCTACATCATCGACAAGATCGTCAGTGAGGTCCAACACGGGACCTTCGAACGCTCCCTGTCAGGACTCACCGCGATGGCCGCACTGGTCACCACAGCTGAGATCTATGTCGAGCACTATCGGGCCAGCTTTGGCAACAAGATGATGTGGAGTCCGATTCTGGTCACGCCGCCGGTGGTGGTGGCCGGCATCGGCGGGATCTTCAGTCGGCGCTGGGCCAAGACCTGGCTGCCTCTGACCGCGGGCATCTACACGCTCAACGGCTTGGTTGGTGAGTACTACCACGCCCGCGGGGTGGCCCGCCGCCCCGGGGGCTGGTCGTTGGCGTCGTACAACGTCCCCATGGGGCCGCCCATCCTGGCCCCAGGTCTTATGACGATCGTGGGATTCCTGGGCCTGCTCGCCGCCTTGCTCCGGCGGGAGCGCTGAGGCGGTGCCGGACTTCCGCGACCCTGGCCATCTACCCAATCTGCGCCCAGGCGGGCTGGCACTTCACCCGAGCTGGTTGCCCCGCTAGCGTCAAGGCACGACGCCGCAAATGATCGGGCGCTACCCTGACTACGACGTCCTGGCCAATGCCGACAGCTGGGACCATGCCACTCGCGCCGTGGTGGAGGGCCGCCTCCGACCGTCACTTGAGCTGCGCTTCTTCTCGGCTGAGGAGGAGAACAGTCTGCGGGCCTTCTGCGATGTCGTCATGGCCCAGGACCAAGATCCGCGGGTGCCGGTGGCCGAGATGGTCGACCAGGTGCTGGCCAACGGTCACCTGGACGGCTTCCAGTACGCAGACATGCCTAACGACGGCCAAACCTGGCACCTGGTCTTACGCGGTCTAGATGAGGTTGCGGCCCATCGGTACGGGGTCGCGGACTTCCCCGCTTGCGACCTCGAGAGCCGCTTGGCGATCGTCGCCGAACTTGCCGAGGGGAGATTAGGGGGAGGAGTCTGGGAAAAGCTGAACGTCAAGCGGGCCTTCCAGGTCTGCATGCGGATGGTGCTTTCTGCCTTCTACAGTCATCCATGGGCCTGGAACGAGATCGGATTCGGCGGGCCCGCCTACCCCGAGGGATACATGCGGCTCGGGCCACTCGCAGTTCTTGATCCTCACGAGGGACGTGCCGCCACCTCGGAGGATCCCGTTCCGCTGGCCACGGATTTGACTTGAGCTGGCGGAGTCGCCTCAAAGGCTCGGTCGGCCCGGCGGCCAACGACTCCCGATTTCTGCTCGATGTGCATCGTCGCGACCTTCCCGGCGAGGACACTATGTACCGCTATGCGGACGATGACGAAGTAGACCTCGTCATCGTGGGCGCGGGGGCAGGTGGCTCGGTTCTAGCCCAGCGCCTCGCCCGCCAGGGCTGGAGGATCGTGATCCTGGAGGCGGGTCCGTTCTGGCATCCGGACGAGGACTGGGTCAGCGACGAGGCCGGTTCCCACCACCTTTACTGGACCCAGAACCGGATCATCGGCGGCGCCGATCCAATTCAGTTGGGCAAGAACAACAGCGGTCGGGGCGTAGGTGGGTCGATGGTTCACTACGCTGGTTACTGCCCGCGTTTCCACCCATCCGACTTCGAGACCTGGAGCCGGGACGGCGTCAGCGCCGACTGGCCCATCAGCTACCAGGAGTTGAAGGCCCACTACGAACTGGTGGAGCGGGAACTTCCGGTGGCGGGCCAAGACTGGCCCTGGGGCGATCCCCACACATATCCATTCTCGCCGCATCCGGTCAGCGGACCGGCGCAGGTAATCTGGCGGGGGGCGCACTCGCTCGGTATCCAGATGCGCGCCGGCCCAGTCGGGATTGTCAACGGCACTTTCGGTAACCGGCCACACTGCATCTACCGCGGCTTCTGCCTCCAAGGCTGCAAGGTCAATGCCAAGGCCAGCCC
>PLDE01000084.1 GCA_003135035.1 Candidatus Dormiibacterota bacterium
GCTTCGGCCGGTAGGCGTCGGGCTCGGAGTGGGCCTGCTTTGCGCCGGTCTCCTCTGCGCCCTCTGGGCTCATTCCCCGCTTGAGTTAGCTTCTGTTCCCGCCTTAGCCCTTTTGGTCGGGGGTCTGGCGGCGAGCGTTAGCCAGCTAGTGATGGCGGGAGAGTCCTTCCGCGCCCAGGATCCAGTTCCTAGCGGCGAGACGGTGAGGTTGTAGAGGTGCGCATTCTCATCCTCAACTGGAAGCATTGGAGTGATCGGAGCGCAGGAGGCGCTGAGTACTACGTCGGCCGCGTCGCGGCCTCATGGGCGGCAAACGGCCATGAGGTCACCATGTATGTGCCGCACCCCCGGAGGACAGGCCGGGGCGACGTCGCCTCCCCAGAGGGGGTTCGGGTCATCGCTGAGGGATCGCGCAGCACGGTCTTCCGGCAGGCCAGACGATACCTGGTCCGCCACCGCCTTGAGTTCGATGCCGTCCTTGAGTCCGTCAGCACCCGACCGTTCTTTGCCCATGAGGTGGTGGGGGATCGGGCTCTGGTTCTCTATCACCAGATCGCGGACGACGTCTGGGAGCAGGAGTTCCCTTTCCCAGTGAGTTGGATCGGGCGGCGCGTCGTTGAGCCGCGCTGGTTGCGGCGGATTAGAGGCGCCCGCGTGGTCGCGAATTCGCCTTCCACAGCGTTCGATCTAGGTGCTCGCGGTGTTGCGCCCGTGGGCATAGTGCCTCCGGGAGCTGACTCGATCGTGATGGCTAGTCCCGCCACCCTGGGCAGGCACCCCCGGGTGATCTTTATCGGGCGACTGGTAAGGACCAAGCGACCGCGTGATGCGATCCGAGCCTTCTCCCAGATTAGGTCGGTCTTTCCGGCAGCAACGCTGGACGTCGTCGGCGAAGGGTATCTACGCGACGAATTACGCCGGCTGCGAGCCCCTGGAGTCACGATTCACGGGTTCGTCCCGGCCGGAGTCAAGGCTGCTCTCCTGGCCCGTGCTTCTCTCCTGCTCTTGCCGGGCACCCGCGAAGGCTGGGGAATCGTAGCCATCGAGGCCGGATTGCACGGCCTGCCAGCCGTCGCCTATAACGTGCCCGGACTCCGTGACGCTGTCCGCGACGGCGTTACGGGGAGCCTGACTGATTGCAACCCGGACGCCCTAGGAGCTGCCGGGGTATCTCTACTCCAGGACCCGGAACGCTGGCGCCGTTATTCCGACGCGAGCCGCGAACGGGCAGCGCAGTACACGTGGGAGCGCGCCGCCGGGGACCTGTTCGCACTGCTCTCCCAGCGCCGCCCCGCCGATGTGGTGCCAGAAGCAGCATGACCTCGGGGACGCGGCCCACAGAACCACAGTTTCACCAGCTCATCGATGGCGAGCCGACCTCCGTTCGTCCTACCGACGTGAGTCAGAGGGAACCCGAGGGTCTTGCCCAGCCGGCCCTGCGACAAGCTCCAGTTGTCGCAGTCGTCATTCCCGCCCGGAACGAGCAGGCCAGGATAGCTCGCTGCCTCGCTAGCGTGGATCAAGCCCTTGCGCTCGCCGGCTTGGTAGCCGAGGCGGTGATAGTCGTCGACGACGCGAGTACCGATGACACAGCTCAGGTGGCGCGCCGGTCGGGGGCGACCGTCCTGCATCAACTGTCACGGCAAGGCCCACTAGCCGCCTGGCAGCTCGGTGTGAGATCGACAAGAGCTTCGGCGGTCATTCTGGTCGATGCTGACTGCGAGGTCGCCCCCGATTCCCTGACCGGACTCCTGAGCCCGTTCACGGAACCCGACGTGGGCGTGACCGCGGCCAGGTCGGTGCCCGTCCGCGCTACCGGGCGAGCACGGATGGCGCGGCGATCCGCCAGATTTAGCTCACTACTTCTGCATGAGATCAAGAGCCGGCTAACTGATCATGACTTCCTGCCCATGGGTAAGTTGATGGCTGTGCGCCGGGAGGCGTGGCTGGTAACGAATACGCGCCTGGCGCCATGCGACCGGGTGGTAGCCAAGCTTGCCCGCGACGCCGATTGGCAGGTTCGCTACGTCCCCGAGTCCAAGGTCTTCTATCTAGCCGCAGGGAGCATTCGCGAGCTCTGGCTCGATTACCGGCGCACTGGTGTCGTAAGGTCGAAGCTGCCCTTGGCGCATGACGCCTTTCCCCGCGGAGCCCTCCTCCGCGCGGGGCTCGCGGCCCTGCTGGTCGCTCCCGCCGATGCCCTGGTATGGGTGATCTGTCGCAGCTTCCTGATGGCTGCTTCCGGAGTTAGCCGACGCGAGCGGCAGGTCGCGGACGTTTGGTGACGGTCGGCGGCCGCCGGGGGGCGGCGCGAAGGATCCTACGCCAGGCGCTTGCTTGGGGACGCGGTAGCCTTCGGACGCAGACGGAAACCCAGGTGGTCACCGCTGTGGTGGGAACCGCAACAGCTTTCGACTCAGGCCGCGCCACGGCCCACCACCGCGCTAAGACCTGGGCGGGTCGCTTGCCGGGGATCGTCCTAGCGGCGATGATCGTCCACGTAATCGCGGCGCTGGCGCTCATGCCGGTCTCCGGCCAACCGTACGACCTCGCCGCTCTGACGGGAGCCAGCGAGGCTTGGCTCCGCTGGGGCTTCCCGCTCCTTTACAACTGGAAGTTTGGCCTTGACTTGACGGTAATCGGGCTCGGTGCTCAGGCGCTCCGGTTTGCTCTCGAGCAGGTCGGCATGTCAGGCGCCGCCGCCCTGGCTACTGCCTGGAAGCTGCCACTTGTCACTGCGGACCTGCTGACCGGGATCACCCTGCTCGACCTCGGACGACGACTGGAGGTACGCCGGCCAGCCCTGATCCCGACTCTGTGGTTTCTCTCGCCAGTCTCGCTGTGGGTTTCGGCTGGGCACGGCCAGGTCGAGCCGCTGATGGTGCTGTCGTTCGTGCTGGCGCTCGACCTGATGCTGCGTGGTCGGTCTGGTCTCGCCGGAGTTGTCGTTGGCCTGGGGGTCGGGGTCGAGTACTTGCCTGGAGCGATCGTGTTGATCGCAGGCCTTTGGCTGTACACGTCGGTGATCCAACGCCGGGAAGCTGGGCGCTTTATGGCTGGCTTCGCTCTGGCCCTGCTTGCATGCTTTGGACCGACCCTGCTCTCTGGTGTCGGTCGGGCGAGCCTGCTGTCGGGGCTCTCCTTCACCGCCGGGGTCACTGCGCACGGGGCCCGTGTAGTGGGGGGGCAGGCAGCCGGTAGTTCGTCGGTGTGGTCGGTGTTCGGATTGTCACCGGGGGGCATCTGGGTGCCGCTGGCGCTTCTCGGCGTGGCGGGGCTGCTGGTGGCAGTCGCGCGGCACTCGCTCCGTCAGCCCACACTTCTCGAACGGCAGCGGCTTGGCATAGGCGCCGCCGGTGGACTGCTTCTCTGTGTTGTCCTGCTCGACCCGGGCGCGCTGCCGCAGTTTGCGGACCTCGCGCTGGCGGGACTCTGTCTGATCGGCCTGGTCGCGGGCTTGAACCCGCTGGTGATTGTTCTGGGCCCGCTGCTCCAGCTGGCGGGCGGGTTCTTCTACGTCTACGGAGGATCCTTCCAGTCCTACTGGTACGACATGTGGTACCGCTCCGGGAACCCAGGGTGGTCATTCCCACAGAGCCCACTGCTCTCGAACGTCAGCGATAGGTTGGGCGCCCTGATCATGGTCGCTGGGCTCGTATGGGTACTGACCCGAGCCGCGACGCCCGAGGTGTCACTCTCCAAATTGGCTCGGCTCCGTCTGCCTCACGCGGGGACTGTGCTCGTTGGCGCTGCCATTGCGACCGCGATCGCTGGCTCCGGGTTCCTGGCTGTCTGGTCCCTGCAGCCAGGATTCTGGCGTGGTGTGGGCCAGGGTGGACCCGCCGCTTTGGTGGACTTCGCGAGTATCACCGCATCTCGGTCAGGGCAGGTCACGTCCACCCGGCAGGGCGCGCGGGTCAACTTCTCATCAGTCTTGGTCAAGTCGGCTGCGGAGTCCAGGGTTACCCCCACAACGACTCTGTCCCTTCAAAGTAAACCCTTGCTCCTATCCACAGAGGCGGGCGGGCCGATCGATGCGGCGGGCGCACTCGAGACGGCAACGATACCCCTGTGGTCGGGCCGGGCGGCTTCGGTCCGCTCCGTCTGGGTCAGCGTTCTTCTGGGACGGAAGGATTGGAGGACAGCGGCTCTCGCTGCGAAGGCGCCGCCGCAACTGACAGCGGGCGCCGACACGATCTCGGCTAGGGCGGTGGACTGGCTGGTACCCGGATGGGCCTTGCTCAGTTACGCCGTCCCCGCCAGTCAGATCTCGGCCACAGGCACACTCCAGCTTTCCCTGGCAGATAGGACCCCAGCCCGCTCGCCGCTGGTATGGAACGGGACTAGCGCCGGGCGCTGGCTGGTAGTCGACCTACGCTCGGGAGAGGCTGTGGTGGAGATGGACGGCGTCACACATCGGATCCTTGTGTCAGCCCCGCCTCCGGTGGTCGGGCTCTACTCGCAGGACGTCGCAACGGTTCCGGGTTTGCCCCTGGTCGCCAGCACCACGGTGACCGACGTCAGCCTGGGCGGAGTTGCGGGCAAGATCGTGAGCGCCTCCCTGGTCTGGCCCACAGCTGCGCCACTGGACGGGGTGATCCCGGGGTTCTGGTTATTCGAGCTAGGCTTGCTGGATCTCGCTCTGCTGCTCATGGGGGCGCTGCTCGTGACCCGTCTCTACCAGCAGCCATACCGCAGGATCTCGATACCGCACCCTCTGCGAATTCCCGCGCCGCCGATGCGGCCAGAAAGGCTGCCCGGAGGGCGGATCGTCGCGATGACTTCCAGGTATCCGGTGACCTACATCGGCGGAGTCGAACGGGTGGCCGGGGCGCTCGCGGAGCGTCTCGGTGACGACGCGCAGCCCTGGGTCGCGGTCCCCGTGGCGGCCTACTCGGGGCGCAAGGGCTTGGCTCGGATGCCCTTGCTCGGCGATCTTGTTGCCGCCGTCCGGCTGGCCCGGCGGACGGCCTGGGGATTCGATGCAGTGCTGGTCCACGGGGCTGAGTACGCATGGGCCCCGCTGCTGGTCGGGAGGGCAACCCGGAGACCAACGATCGTCGTGTGGCACGGAGTGCGGGCTCGCGAAGCGATTCGCCCGCCTGGGCTGCGGCTGGGGCGCGCAGCGCAAACAGTGTTCTCGTGGGTCAGCGATCGCCTGCAGGGGGCGGCGCTGGGAGCGGACGCGACCATCAGCGTCAGTCCCCAGGTAGCCAGCGACCTCCGCGAACACTTCGGGTTCCGCGGGCAAGTCCACGTGATTCCCAACGGTGTCGAGCAGCGCGGGAGAGCTGCAGACCCCGGGGCGAAACGTGGCCGGAGTTCCGGAGCCGGACGGCGAGGGCACCGCCGGTCGGCAAGCGGACTGCGGGCGATCTGGGTCGGCACATCGCCCTACCGCAAGGGCTTGGACACGGCTCTGGCTGCGGTTGCGCTCGCCCGTCAAGGTGGGCAGGCAGTCACCCTGACTGTCGTCGGGGTCGCGCCAGGGGAGGTGGCCGCCCTGTCCCCAGAGCCACATGGCGGCATCGTCTCGAAGGGGCAGCTACCTCCTGCGGAGGTCGACCGACTGCTGCTCGAGCACGACGTGCTCCTAAGCCCTACCCGGTACGAAGCCTGCGGGATGGCGGTCTTCGAAGCCCTGGCTGCCGGACTGCCAGTGATCGGATCCGCCGTGCTCACGTGGCAGGTAGGGAACGCCGGCATCATTGTGAGCTCGGAGGAGCCGCTCCTCTACGGCCAGGCGCTGGCTCGACTGGGCAACGCTCGCGTGCGCCATCGTTTCTCCCGGCTGGCGATGGCGCGGGCCCGGCAGTTTCCGTGGGATGCCGCGGCGGCTGCATACAGCCGGGTATTGGACGAGGCGGCACTGCGCCGGCAGCGCTTTGCCGCGGCGAAGGCCGGCGAGGACGTGGCGCTGGGCCAGGTGCGTAGTGATTCTCGGTAGCTGGCGTGCCGACCTCGACGTGCTTCGGGCAGCCTCGGAGGGGGGCGCGCCATGCGTCCCGAAAAAGGGGTGGGGTCGGGCTCTTCCGAGCACTGGTCGCCTCGCCGACCTGGATGGGCACGAACGGTGCTCCGGAGGCCTGAGTTCACGTTCGTGTAACGGATCGGTAACGGTGCGCGAAGACCGGGTTGCACCGATCGCAAGAGGCGGTAACCGAAATGCTTTGATGAGGGCCTCGCAGATTTACGAACACGATTGTGGTCAGCTTTCTGGGCGGTTCGGCGGAGAATCGAGCCGGTGGGAAGCCGCAGGGAGAGACGCTGCTTTGGTTGCATCCACTGAGGAGGGGAGCGCAGCCGGCCTGGGCCGTGGCAACGGCCGTTTGGGCAGGGAAGGATTCCCGGACGTGGGTCGTATTTACTCACCGCCGCCGACACTTGTGCCCCGCACTGGAAGCGGCGCAGAGGTCCGCTCGTGACCGCCCTCGGGATTCCCGAGCTTGTCACGGAGAGAGCCGAGTCCGACGGTGAGGCGGTGGCCGTCTATTGGGGCGGCCAAGTTCTCAGGTACCGGGAGTTGGAGCAGCGAGCCAACAAGCTAGCGAATTACCTGCGGGAATCCGGGGTCTCAAGGGATACCCCGGTCGGGATACTGTCGGAGCGCTCGCCCGATCTGATCATCGCCGCTCTCGCCGTCATGCGGGCGGGGGGCGCGTACCTGCCCCTCGATCCTTCCTACCCCAGCGAGCGACTCAAGTTCATGATCGAAGACTCGCGCGCGCCACTGCTTCTCTGCGGAGGGTCTGTTCCACCTGGAGGCGATCTCGGCTCTTGCCGAGTCGTGAGATTGGACTGGGAGTCGGACCCTTTGGCGACTGCCAGTGGCCAGCCGCCTTTGGGCCGGGGTGACCCCGATGACCTCGCATATGTGATCTATACGTCGGGCTCCACGGGAGCTCCCAAGGGAGTTGGGGTCACGCACCGGAGCCTGCTCAACTTGGTGCGCTGGCACCGGCGCGCCTTCGCTGTCGGTGAACGGGACCGCGCGAGCCAGCTGGCAAGTCCGGGGTTTGACGCGGCGGTCTGGGAGATCTGGCCGTACCTGACAGCTGGTGCCAGCCTCAGCATCCCGGACGATCTCACTCGGCTCGATCCGGCGCGGCTCCGTGACTGGCTGATAGCCCAAAGGGTAACCATCGGATTCGTCCCCACCCCGGTGGCGGAGGCTCTTATCGGTCTACCCTGGCCCGCCGAGGGCCCTCTGCGTACCTTGCTCACTGGCGGCGACGTGCTGCACATATTTCCCCCAGCGTCGCTCCCGTTTTCTGTTATCAATAACTACGGGCCCACTGAGGCCACGGTGGTCGCCACTTCGGGAGTCGTTCCGACCGACGGCGGCGCCTTCGCCCTTCCAGCCATCGGGCATGCCATTGACGGCGTAGAGGTTCACGTCGTCGATGAGCGTCTGCAGCAGGTTGCCAACGGTGGAAC
>PLDE01000035.1 GCA_003135035.1 Candidatus Dormiibacterota bacterium
CGCGGGCTGGCCCTTGAGCCGCGCCTGCAGTTTGGCCTCAGCTTCGTCAGCGATGGCCGTGGCGGCCACCCTGGTCTCCCCCTCGGTCAACTTGCGCAGGTTCTCCGGCATGGGGGCCAACGGGGTGCGGACAACTTCCATCCGGCCGTCTTTGCCGAGCCGAGTCACCAAGTTCACCTGGCCCAGCTCGGGGTCGCGTTCGGGATAGTCCAGCCGCCACTGTGCGCCCCGGCTCTCCCGACGCTCCAGACCGGAGCGGACGATGGCCTCACTTACGGTCAGCATGAAGAGGTCGTCGCGCGCGCCGCTGAAGCCCGGGTTGTAGGCGGGGGTTCCGGGCACCCGGATCCGCCTCGCCCTNNGCGATCGCCGCCCCCGACTGCATGGCGTTCTGGAGCGCACGGTGGAGCTGGAAGGGGTCCTCGCCCTTGCCTCCCGAGAGTGGTCGGAGGAGAAGCTCCTTCTCGACTTCGATGTCAGCCGGGCGCACCCGGGGAGGCAGCTTGCGCGAATGGGCGTACTCCGCCGCCGCTTCCCCGGCTCGACGACCAAAGACCAGGATGTCACCCAGCGAGTTGCCGCCCAGCCGGTTCGCCCCGTGNNCCATGGTGTAGTGGATGGTGGGCGCCACCTCCATCGCTTCTTTGGTGATATCCACCCCGGCCAAGCTGTGGAACTGCTCATACATCGAGGGCAGCCGGCGCCTGATCGCCTCCGCCCCCAGATGGGTTACGTCCAGGAAGGCGCCGCCGTGGGGCGATCCCCTGCCTGCCTGAACCTCCTTGAAGATCGATCGGGCCACGACGTCTCGCGAAGAGAGGTCCTTTTTGATGGGGTCGTATCGAGCCATGAAGCGCTCGCCGACCCGATTGCGGAGAATCCCGCCCTCGCCGCGCACCGCCTCAGTGACCAAGATTCCCCGGGCCCCAGGCGGCCAGACCATCCCGGTCGGGTGGAACTGCACGAACTCCATGTCCTTGAGCTCGGCGCCCGCCTCGTAGGCCATGGCAGCGCCGTCGCCGGTGCCCTCCCAGGAGTTGGAGGTGATCAGGAACATCCGCCCCCAGCCGCCGGTGGCCAGGACCACCGCCTTGGCCCGGATCACGACGAACTCTCCGGTTGCCCGCTGGTAGCCGAAGGCGCCCGCGATCCGGTCGCCATCCTTGAGCAGCCGGGTCAGCGTGGTCTCCATGTGCACGGTGACCCCCTCGGTGTGCACTAGGCGGTCCTGGCAGGTACGGATCAGCTCCAACCCGGTACGGTCGCCGATGTGCGCCAGGCGGCGCCAGGAGTGGGCTCCGAAAGCGCGCTGGCTGATCTGGCCCGCCTTGGTGCGGTCGAAGACGCCGCCCCACTCCTCCAGTTCCACCACTCGGTCGATTACCTCGTGGGCGTAGAGCTCGACCATGCGCCAGTTGTTGAGCATCGCCCCGCCCCTCAGGGTGTCCCCGAAATGGACCTCCCAGGAATCGGCGTCATCGAGGTTGCCCAGGGCGGCGGCGATTCCCCCCTCCGCCATGACCGTGTGCGCCTTGCCGAGCAGCGATTTGCAGACCACTCCCACGCTGCATCCGGCTTCGGCGGCGGCGATGGCGGCGCGCATCCCGGCCCCGCCGGCGCCCAGCACCAGGACGTCGTATTCAGCCTCCATGGTCAAGCCCCTGGCCCCTCAGAAACCGAGGTGCGGATCATGGATCAAACCGTACTGAAGCAGGCGGATGTAGGCGTCGGTGATGATCAGGCTGAAGAGGCTCAGCCAGGCGAAGGTGGAGTGCCGAGCGTTGAGCCAGCTCGTTCCCTTCCAGAGTTGCCGGCGCTGGGCTCCCGCTAGAACGCAGGAGAAGCAGTCAACACTCCCCCCCACCAGGTGACGCAGGGAGTGGCACCCGAAGGTGTAGCCGGTCAGGAAGACGATGTTGACCAGCATCAGGGCCGTGCCCACACCGAAGCCGTAGTGGCCGTGGTAGGACAGGGCGCGAAAGACATCGATCCAGAGCACGACCACGAATCCGATCGCCAAGTAGAGGAAAAACCGGTGCAGGTTGTTGAGCACAAAGGGCAACTTGGACTCGCCCCGATAGGCTGCTCCCCGACCGGTCGGCACCAGCGCCCCGAACTGGGGCGGCTCACCCTTGGCGCAGGCGGGAGGGTCGGCGAAGAAAGAGCGGTAGTAAGCCTTGCGGTAGTAGTAGCAGGNNAGGTACTGGTGGAACTGGTCGCTGTGGAAAAAGACGATCGTCCAGAGGCTGTAAAGGCCAAAGAAACTCAGCCAGGAGACCACGTTGAACGGGTAGAGCCACCACATCTGGCGGAGCTGGGCCTGCACTCGTGCCTTGCCCGCGCGCCCCAGGCGCAGGCTGGCCGCCATCAGTCGAGAACCGCGATGGTCTCGCGGACAGCCGCGGCTGAGCTGTTCAAATCAGCCCGTTCCGCCTCACTCAGCTCCACTTGCACAACCTCCTCAACCCCCGAGGACCCCAGCTTGACGGGAACTCCGACCACCACACCTTCGAGGCCGTACTCCCCCTCCAGGCGAATCGCGCAGGGCAGGATCTGGCGCCGGTCGAGGAGGATCGCCTCGACCATCTGGGTTGCCGATGCCGACGGGGCATAGAAGGCGCTCCCGGTCTTGAGGTGGCGGACGATCTC
>PLDE01000217.1 GCA_003135035.1 Candidatus Dormiibacterota bacterium
GGCCCCCGCCGGACACATGCGCCGACACTAGTGATGATTTCTCGGGAGCGCCAATATCGCGGACGGCCCACAAGCCTCCTTGGAGAGGATTTGGAAGGTCGCGTGCGGCGCACCCACTTGGTGAACGAGGGATCGGAACAAAGCGCCGGTGGGGGCCCGGGGGCCCATCGGCCAGGTTTGAATTCGCGCCCGGGGGGGCAAGCATGCAAGTGATGGCCAACAGGACGGCAGAGGCGACCGAACTGAGGATCCCGGCCGATCCTCAGTACATCGTGGTCGCCAAGCGGGCGGCGGCAGGGATGGCGAGTGTCGCGGGACTTGGTCTGGAGGCCCTCGACGAGCTCAACATCGCCATCGCCGAAGCCTGTGAGCACACCATCCGGGCGGCGGTCGCGGCCGGCATGGCCGATGCCAAAGTGCGCATCAACTTCCGGGTCCAAGAGGACGCTCTCCGGGTCGAGGTCCGCCTCCTCGGGAGCAAGCCCCGCCCGCCGGTTGAGCCCGGTCCCCGGGTGGCGGCGACGGCGCTGGCCACCGCCGAGGCGATCGATATGGCCATCTCCATGCTCAGTTGCTTTGCAGAGGACGTCGACTTCCAGGCGGCGGGCGACGGACTCGTGCGGGTCCGTCTGGCCAAGTACCGCTGGCGGTGACCGAGGCGGGGTTAAGTCCCCCCCGCTTCGATCGAGATCTGCAGCGGCGGCTCTTCGCGGAGTACGCAAAGACTCGCGATCCCAAGGTCCGCGAGCAGTTGGTACCCCAGTACGCCGCCCTGGTCCACTCCCTGGCCCGGCGCTTCGCCGGCCGTGGCGAACCGCTGGAGGACCTTGAGCAGGTTGGCTATCTGGGTCTGATCGCGGCCATCAACCGTTTCGACCCTGACCTCGGACTGGAGTTCACCACCTTCGCCACCCCGACCATCCTGGGCGAGATCAAGCGTTACTTCCGGGACAAGAGCTGGGCAGTTCGGGTGCCCCGGCGGCTCCAGGAGACCTATGCCCGGGTGGTCCGCACCCAGCAGGAACTGAGCCAGGAGCTGGGTCGGGGCCCGACGGTTCCCGAGATTGCCGCTCGGCTCGAGTTGGAGCCGGATGAGGTCCTCCAGGCGCTGGAGGCGGGCCCCGCCCAGCGGGCGCTCTCGCTGGAGTCGCCGGCGGGGCAAGGTGACAGCGAGGGCGAGCTGGGCGACCGGATCGGGGCTGAGGACGAGAACCTGAGCCGGATCGAACTGCAAAACATGCTTGCCGGAGCGATGCGTCACCTGACCCCGAGAGAGCGCGAAATCATGGTCCTGCGCTTCGTCGAGCAGTTGCCCCAGACGGAGGTCGCTCGCCGCTTGGGAATCAGCCAGATGCACGTGAGTCGGCTGCAGCGCGCGGCGCTGGCCCAACTCAAGCGCGAACTGCCGGAATAGTAGCGGCGCCGGCGCACCCGGCCGAAGCGGCTAGAATCCGGCCGATCGGGCAAGGACGATGGGCATTGTTAAGTCAACAAATCCGCACTGAGTTTCTGAACTTTTTCGAACAGCACGGCCACCTCCGGGTGCCCAGCGCGCCGCTGATCCCCCGGGACGATCCCAGCCTGCTCTTGGTGAGCGCCGGCATGGTCCCCTTCAAGGCTTATTTCCTGGGCCAAAAGGTGGCGCCTCAAGACCGCCTCACCTCCTGTCAGAAGGCCTTCCGGGCGACCGATATCGACGAGGTCGGCGACCTCAGCCACGACACCTTCTTCGAAATGCTGGGCAACTTCAGCTTCGGCGCCTATTTCAAGGCGGAGGCGATCGCCTACGCCTTCGAACTGTTGACCAGGAACTTCGGTCTGGATCCCGCTCGGCTCTATCCCAGCGTCCACCCCAGCGACGAGACCTCGGTTCAGCTCTGGGAGAAAGTGGCTGGCATTCCCGCGGAGCGGATCAGCCGGCTCGAGGAGAACTTCTGGCAGGCGGGGCCGACCGGTCCCTGCGGGGTGGACAGCGAGATCTACTTCGATCTGGGCGAGCGTTTCGGCAGCGGACAAGGCGAAAGGCCGGGCCAGGGTGAGCGCTACCTGGAGATCTGGAATCTGGTCTTCATGGATTCCGAGCAGCTAACCGACGGCAGCACCGTGCCTCTGGCGCACCCAGGAGTCGACACCGGGATGGGCTTGGAGCGGATGGCGATGGTCCTCCAGGGCTGCGACTCCATCTTCGACACCGACCTCTTTGCCCCGATTCAAGAGGATTTCGCTGGTCGCGCCAGCAAGCTCGCCGAGCAACCTGGGGACCAGGGGGCCCGCCACCTGCGCCGTCTCTCCGACCACGCGCGGGCCGCCTGCATGCTCATCGCCGACGGGGTAGTGCCATCCAACGAGGGCCGGGGCTACGTTCTCCGCCGCCTGCTCCGGCGGGCCTCGGTGAGTGCGCTCAGCCTGGGCGTCGAGGGTGGTCTGGCGCCCTGTGTATCGACCGTGGTCGCGGTGCTGGGCGAGACCTATTCGGAGCTGGCCAGCGGCGCCGAGCGGGTGCGGGCGGTGATCGAACAGGAGGAGGTCCGCTTCGAGGAGACGCTGTCCCGCGGGCTGGAGCATTTCGAGGAGGTGCTAGCCAGCGCAGAGGGCGGAACCATCGCCGGGAGCGCCGCCTTCCGTCTGCACGACACCTTCGGATTCCCTTTGGAGGTGACCGAGGACCTGGCGTCGGCCCGGGGCGTGGAGATTGATCGAGAGGGGGTCGAGCGTCTGCTCAAGGTACAGCGGGAGCAAGCTCGGGCCAGCCGCACAATCAGCCTTGCCGGTACCGCCGAGACGGACCTGCCCCCTACAGAATTTGTCGGCTACGACCAGCTCGAGGCTAGCGGTCAAGTTCGTCTCCTCCTCCGCCAGGGGCAGCCGCTCGACCGGGCCGGAGCTGGCGAGGAGGTCGAGGTGGTGCTCGACGTTTCGCCCTTCTACGCTGAGGGCGGTGGCCAGGTGGGGGACCGGGGAGCACTCACCTGGGGCGACGGATCCGCTCTGGTGCTGGACACCCGGGCACCCCAGGCCGGTGCCCGAGTGCAACACTGCCGAGTCCTCGAGGGGGAGCTGCGGCAGGGTCAGGACGTGCGGGCCACCGTGGACCGGGAGCATCGGGCGGGTTGCGCCGCCCACCACTCGGCCACCCATCTGCTCAACGCAGCTCTACACCATCGGCTCGGGGAGGGAGTCATCCAGCGCGGCTCGCTGGTCTCCGCCGAGCGGGCGACCTTCGATTTCAGCTGGCCGCACCCGCTCTCGGAATATTAAGTTCTCGCCGTCGAGCGTGAGCTCAACCGGGCTATCCGAGAGGACCTGGGCCGCCGGGTCGAACTCCTCTCCCTGGACGATGCCCGGCGCTCGGGTGCTCTGGCTCTGCCCGAGGAGACCTATGGCGAGGAGGTCCGGGTGGTCAGCTTCGGAGGCTTCTCGCGCGAGCTCTGCGGGGGAACCCACGTGGAGAGCTCGGGCCGGATCGGACTGGCGGTGCTCACCGGGGAGCACAGTGTCGGCTCGGGCTTGCGCCGGATCGAGATGATAGCCGGCTTGGCCGCCGAGCACTGGTGGGAGGAGCAACGCGACCAGGCGACCGCGGTGGCCCGTCAATTACGGGCACCGGTGGGGGAGGTTCAGGCCCGGGTTGAGGGTCTCCAGGGGCGCGTCCGCGAGCTGGAGCGGGACCTCAAGGACTCGCGTGGACAGAGTGGGGCTCCGGGGGTGGTAGCCGCCAAGGAGGCAATCGGGTCTTTCACCCTCGCGGTGGTCGATTCCGCAACCTCCCTGGGCCGGAAGGAGCAGCGTCGCCGAGCGGATGAACTGCTAGCTGAAATTGGGTCGGGGTGCGCTCTGCTGCTGGCGGGCGCAGACTTGGTGCTTAAACTGTCACCGGACTTGGTAGCGCGCGGGCTCCGCGCTGGCCAGATTGCTCAGGCCGCCTGCCAGCCCTTTGGTGGGGGCGGGGGTACTGACCAGCTCGGCCAGGGCGGACTGTCGCTAGACGGGCACGCCGCTGCGCTGGCGACGGTGCGTACCATCCTTGGATCTAGTCTGGAGGAAGCGTGATGCCGCAGGCACCGACGGCGCGCCGGCAGCCCAAGACCCACGTCACCGCGCTCGACGTCGGGGCCCAGGTGATCAAGGCGCTGGTGCTCAAGAAGGAAGCCGGCGAGGCCATCGTGCTTGGGGTGGGTCGCTCCGAGCAGGGGCCAGGTCAGCTCGACCCCTCGAAGGGGGTTGACGTGGAGTCGGTTATCGAGGGCTGCCACGCCGCTCTCGAGGCCGCCGAGGACATGGCCGAGGTGATCCCCACCCGGGTGGTGATCGGAATCGGCGGAGCCAGGGTGCGGGC
>PLDE01000243.1 GCA_003135035.1 Candidatus Dormiibacterota bacterium
GGCCAAGTTCTCGCTTCCCAGGCCGGGTGGCACCTCGCCGCGCCGCCGTCGGCGCCGGCGTCCCGGAGGAGCGTCCGCAGCGCCTCCCAGCGCTGGCCCCGGTGGCAGTCGTCGGCCAACGGTCGCGCCGCCCGCCCAGGCGGCTGCGTCCGG
Organism: Candidatus Dormiibacterota bacterium; assembly: GCA_003135035.1. Lineage (GTDB taxonomy): Bacteria > Chloroflexota > Dormibacteria > Aeolococcales > Bog-877 > Bog-877. The sequence goes on from PLDE01000243.1 coordinate 154, forward strand.
GCCGGCAGGTGAGCACCGCCGGCGCCGTCGTCGTCGCTCCCGGGGAGGCCGTCGTCCTCCAGAGGCTGGACAGGGCGGGTGACGGGGGCAGAGCGCCCCCGCGGCATCTGCTTCGACTACGGGAGGACATTGGTCCAAATCCAGCGCCCAGTCACCGCGATCGCGGCGGCAGGTGTGGCCCTGGCGGAGGAACTGTCCCTGCAGCAGAGTGAGTGGACAGGGACGCCTGCAGAGTTCGCGGTAAGCCTCGATGAACTGCTTGACCAGCTCATTGGCGCGGAGCAGAGGGCCCATCCCTGGCACGAGGTCGAGTTCGGGACAATCCATCGCCAGGCCATGCACCAGTTGCTGGGCAAGTGGCCCAGTCAAGACGTCAGCGAGCGGGTGGCGGCGACTCTGCAGCGGGCCTGGGTGAGTGGTGTCCGGGTGGTCCCCGAGGCTCGCGCGAGTCTGGCCACTCTGCGAGAGCGAGGGATACGGATCGGACTCTGCTCGAACGCCCCCTTTCCCACCGACTTGATGTACGAGCAGTTGGATCGGCTGGCGATTCGACAGTATTTCGACGCCGTTCTGTTTTCCAGCGAAATCGGTTGGCGCAAGCCAGACCCTCGGGTCTTCGCCGAGCTCTTGGCCCGGCTCACGCTGCCAGCCAGCTCAGTGTGGTTCGTCGGTGACGAGTGGGAGGCCGACATCCAGGGTGCCCGCGCGGCAGGGATGAGAGCCATCTTGGCGCCCGGCGCTGGAGTTCCTGGCGAAGAGGCGGAAGGACTCGGCCAGTGGTCTGACCTCGCTCTGCTGATCGACCGAGCAGTCGCTCCCTAGTCCGTCACCGAGGTGGCGGTGAAGTGGATTCGTACACTGCATCGATGCGGGTCAGCAACCTCTTTGGGACCACCCGGCGCAGTGTTCCTGGGGACGACCTCGCCTCTCACCAGTTCCTCCTCCGGGCCGGATTTCTGCAGCAACTGGCGACCGGTCTGTACAGCCTCCTGCCCCTGGGGTGGCGAACCGAGCAGAAGATCCGGGCGATCCTCCGCGAGGAGATGAACGCGATCGGAGGCCAGGAGCTCTTCATGCCTGTCGTTCAGCCCGCCGATATCTGGCAGAAGAGCGGTCGCTGGAACTCCATCGACCAGGTCCTGCTCCGATTCCAGGACCGGCGCGGCCGGGATATGGCGCTGGCGCTGTCCCACGAGGAGGTGGTGGCCGACCTGACCGCCGCCAACGTCAGTTCCTACCGCGACCTGCCTCGAATTGTCTATCAGATCCAGACCAAGTTCCGCGACGAGGCCCGCGCTCGAGGTGGCCTGCTTAGGACCAGGGAGTTCAGCATGAAGGATGCCTACTCGTTGGACCGTGACCAGGCCGGATTGCAGAGCGCCTATGTCGCCCACTTCCGCGCCTACTTCAAGATTGCGGCGCGGGCCGGGATACCGGTGGCAGCCGTGCTCAGCGACGTGGGGGTGATGGGGGGCCACCTGGCCCACGAGTTCATCTACCTGAATGACGCTGGGGAGGACACTCTGGTCTTCTGCGACACCTGCGGCTACGCCGCCAACCAGGAGGTCGCCGAGACGCAGCTCCCCGAGCCCGAGACGGAGAAAGAGGGTGAGCTCGAGGAGGTGGCGACTCCCGGCGCTGTGACTGTCGCCGAGCTCTCCGCCTTCCTCAAGGTCGATCCCTCACGCGTCGCCAAGTCGGTCGCCTTTATGGCCGAGGTGGAGCGGGGTCAGCCCGCCCGGATGGTCCTGGCGCTGGTACCGGGTCCGGCGGAGGTCAATCTGGCTCGCCTGCGCAGTGCCACCGGGGCGGTGGAGCTCCGCCCCGCCACCTCGGACGAGATCGTCCGAGCAGGGGGAGTGCCCGGTTACATGTCTCCCCGTGGGCTGGCGGCCGAGGCTGCCACCGTAGTTGTGGACGAGACGCTCGGCCGCCGCCGAAACCTGGTCACCGGGGCCAACCGCGAGGGCTGGCACCTGCGCAACTTCAACATCGCTCGGGACTGTCAGCAGGTCAAGATCACCCGGCTCGCCGCAGCCGAGAATGGCGACCCCTGTAGCAACTGTGGCTCGCCCCTGCGCATCCGCCGGGGGATCGAGTACGGCAACATCTTCCAGCTGGGCACCGACTACAGCACCTCGCTGGGTGCCCTCTACGACGATGAAGCTGGCGAGCAGCAGCCGGTGGTGATGGGCTCATACGGGATCGGAGTAGGCCGTCTCTTTGCCTGCATCGCCGAGGAGCATCACGACGAACGTGGGCTGACCTTGCCTCTCGCTGTGGCACCGTTTGCGGTTGCCCTGATCTCTGTTGGCCAGGAGGAGGCGGTGGGGCAGCTAGCGGAGGCCAGCTACCAACAACTCTGCGATGCCGGCATCGAGGTTCTCTTCGACGACCGGGTCGCCAGTCCTGGGGTCAAATTCGCCGATGCCGACCTCCGGGGAATGCCCCTCCGGATTACTGTCTCGCCGCGCAGCCTCCAGGCCGGAGGCGCGGAATTCAAGCGCCGTCTCGGAGAGGCACGGATCGTTGCCAGGAAGTCCATCCTCGAGGAGGTGAAGGCGGAGCTGGAAGATCTTCGACGCCAGGAGGTCGACCGGGTTCAAACTCAGATGGCGCCGGTCGAAGCCCTGATCGCCCAGACCTTCACCGGAGGAGCCTGACCCCGCGGGCCGCCTGCCGATGCCGAGGACGCGAACCATCCTGCACGTGGACCTGGACGCCTTCTTCGTCTCCTGCGAGCTGCTCCGCCGGCCCGAGCTACGAGGCAAGCCGGTGGTCGTGGGCGGAGGTCATGAGTCCCATCCTGGAGACCTCCGGCAGCCAGGTCGGGGCGTGGTGGCCGCTGCCTCATACGAAGCCCGGGCCTTTGGGGTGCGTTCGGCCCTACCCCTGGGCCGCGCTCTCGCCCTCTGCCCGGAGTTGGTGGTGCTGCCGGTGGAGATCGCCGAGTACGCCCGGATCTCGCAATTGGTGTTCGCGATCTTTGCGGAGTTCACCCCACTGGTAGAGCCTGGATCTTTGGATGAGGCCTACCTCGACCTCTCCGGTACCGAGGCCCTCACTGGAAGCGGGGTGGCGGCAGCTCAGCTGATCAGCCAGCGCCTGGACCAAGAACTCGGCCTGCCTTGCTCGGTTGGCGTGGCCACCAGCAAGATCGTGGCCAAGGTGGCGTCCGATTTGCGCAAGCCACGGGGCCTGGTTGTGGTCACCCCAGGTGAGGAGGCTGAGTTCCTCGCACCCCTGGCCCTGGAGCGCCTACCCGGGGCAGGCCCCAAGACGACCGCCAAGCTTCACCTTCTCGGCATCGACACGCTCGGCAAGCTGGCCAGCGCCCCCACGAGGCTGCTGGAAGAGACACTGGGTCCCAACGCGGGGGCCCTGCAACGTCGGGCTCAGGGAGTCGATCCCAGCCCAGTGCACGCCTCGGGGGTTCCCAAATCAATCAGCCGTGAGGAAACCTACTCCCAAGATTTGCAAGCGCGAGACGAGCTTGAGGACCGGATCGTCATCCTCTCCGCCGCCGTCGGCAGCCGCCTCCGGGCATCCTCACTCGTTGCCCGTTCGGTGACCATCAAGATGCGCTTCGCGAACTTCGAAACGGTCACCCGGCGTCGCCAGCTCCCGGAGCCATCATGTGCTGATCACGAGTTGCAGGCGGGGGCCCTTGAACTCTTTTCCGAGTCCTGGAGCGAGGCCAAGGCCGTTCGTCTTCTCGGAGTTGGCGGAGAGGGGTTGACGGAATTCCGCCAGCTCAGTCTTTTCGAAGAGGGGGGTGAGCGCGACGAGCGCTTGGATGTCGCCCTGGACGACCTCCGCGGACGCTTCGGAGGCCGCTCCATCGCGCGAGGCACCGGATCCCTCGACGCCCCGCTCGATTGGAACCGAGATCATCTCCGGCCTCTGACCGAGCGCTGAGTTCTTCTGACCCCGCCATCGCGCCCCGTATCATCTGATGGCCTCGGGGCGCCAGGGCGACCCGCGCTCTCTGGCAGGACCACGGTCGGGGTGTGGTCGGGAGGAGGTGGCGATGGCATGGCCCGAGCCGAAGGGGTGAAGACAGAATTTCGCTTCTGCCCCAGCTGCGGAGCCGAGCTCCGCTCGCGTCGGATCGAGGAGCACGACCTTCCCGCCTGCCCGCAATGCGACTTCGTGGCTTGGCGGGGACCCAAGGCTGCCGTCGCTCTGATCGCCAGCGATCCGGCGGGACGGCTTCTGGCCATCCGTCGCGGGATCTCGCCTGGTCGGGGCGGCTGGGCGTTCCCGGGCGGCTACGTCGATGATGAGGAGGATCCCGCCGTCAGCGCTGTTCGTGAGTGTCGAGAGGAGACCGGCTGCGAAAGCGTGGTGGAGGACCTGCTGGGGGTGTTCCACGTGGTCACCGCGGATGGAGGTCTGCTCGTCCTCGCCTACCGGGGCCAGCTCACGGGCGGCGAGNNTGGCAAACCCCTCGAGTGGCGGTGAACTAGCGTGCTGGGCGCGGTCCGCCGTGGCTGCACCATGAACTGTCTGGGATGTCTCATACCGGTCGTGGTGGTGGCCGCTCTGGTCTTTTACGCAGTACACCTCTGGACCACCCCGCCGAGCTATGCGACGGTCGAACCAGCGCCACCCTCCGCGCTTCAGCTGAGTGCCGCCAAGGCGGTGGCCTCGGCTCTGGCCAACGGGCAAGCCGTGGCACTGGTCCATCTGAGCGACGCCGAGGCCACTGGCCTTCTCCAGGACACCCTGACCACCTACGACGGGCTCTCTCAGCTGGAGGTTCATGTCCTCCAGGGCCAAGTCGTGGTGAGCGGGGAGACGACGATCTTGAATCGCCCACTGGTGATCAGTGGCCCGGTCCACTTCGGTGGCATCGGTAAGTCCACGATCGACCTCAGCTTCTCCGGACTGGCGATTGGTCAGATGACCCTGCCTTCCCTGATCCCCCAGGTCCTGGCTCGAGGATTTCACCCGTCGCTCTCGCTGGATCTGGTCGACGTCGGACGGCCGCTCGTCTTCTCCTGTGAGGCAGCTCGTCCCGACGACCTGATCGTCGGGGTGGGCTTTGGCAACGGCACGCTGCCGAGCGGAGCCAACGCCTGCGCCGCGAGTTCATGAGCGAGCCCTCGTCCGGCGGGCTGACGCACCTCGACCAGGATGGGAGCACCAGGATGGTGGACGTTAGTGACCGGGCCAGCACCGACCGGGAGGCCACCGCCACGGGAGAGGTCCTGATCAATCAGGCCGCCTGGGAGGCGGTCTCCTCGGCCGCCATCAGCAAGGGCAACGTGCTCGAGGTGGCCAAACTGGCCGGGATCATGGGTGCCAAGCGCACCCCGGATCTGATTCCTCTATGTCATCCGCTGACGCTCACCCACATCGCTGTCGATGCTCGCTTAGCTTCTAATCCCGCCCGCGTTCAGCTCCGGGCCACGGTCCGCTGTCATGGCAACACCGGCGTCGAAATGGAAGCCCTCACCGCTATCAGCGTGGCGGCGCTGACGGTGATCGACATGATCAAGAGCGTCGATCCCTGGGCCCAAGCCGGGTCCATCGGTCTGCTCGCCAAGGGCGGTGGGCGCTCCGGGGATGTACGTCGACCCGGTACTGTCGACCCCGAGGCACCGGGAGAGGGCTGAAGTGGCCCGTTCTGGGGCCGACCGCGAAAGGGAGCTCCGGGAATTGCTCTACCTGCAGAAGCTGGCAGTGGAGGCCGCCTCCACCATGGAGCGGGATGAGCTCCTTTCCCTGGTGATTCGGGAGACCACCGGAGTGCTCGATGCCGATGTCTGCGCCCTCTACCTTTACGATCAGGACCGCGCCAAGCTGGTTTTGACCGCCACCAATGGACTCAACCAGGAGGCCGTCGGCAAGGTTGAGCTGGCGCCCGGTAAGGGGATCACAGGGGCGGTGGCGCTCGCTCGGCAGCCGCTTTCGATCTCTGACGTCGCCAACGATCCTCGCTTCGAGTGGATCGCCGGGCTGGACGAGGAGCGGTTCACCTCCATGCTCTCGGTCCCGATCCTGGCGGGCCCGCGCATAGTGGGCGTGCTCAACGTCCAGACCGTCATGCGGAGAGAGTTCCGAGCTGACGAGCTGGCCGTACTCTCGGCCATCGCCGGCGCCCTGGCGGGGGTCCTCGAGCGCAGCGAACTCCAACACCGCTTGGAGGTTCAGTTGGTCGAGATCCAGCTTTCCCAGACTGTCCATGAGCGCTTCACCGAGCTCGCCCTTTCCGGGGCCGAGTTACCTAGGATCCTGGACGCGATCGCCAGCCTGGCTGGCGGGGAGGTCGGCCTCTACGACCCACTCGGGTTCCACCTCGAGCACGGCGCGGGACCTGGCCTGGCAGTTCGTCGCCTCAACGTTCCCTCGTCGCTCGCAGGTCCCGGGTCCCCAGCCCCAGTTGAGATCAATCTGACCCGGCCGAGGCAGGATCTCATCCTCAGCCCGGTGCGGGCCGGAGACGAGCTGGTCGCCGTGCTCGCCGTCGAGGGTCAGCTTGCGGACGCGGGTGCCAGCAAGCGGCGGGCCCTTGAGCACGGAGCCACCGTGGTGGCCCTGGAGTTGCTCAAGGAGCGGGCAGCAGCAGAGGTCGAGAGGAGACTCAGAGGCGACCTCCTGGAGGGGCTGCTCGCCCCGGGCCAGAGCTCGGACGACATCACGCGCTTGGCGGTGCGCGCCGAGAGGCTGGGCTACCGCATTCCCGACCGAGCCTGGGTGCTGGTGCTGGAGCCTGACGATGATCGGACCCTGGCCACCTTCCAAACCCAGCCGCTGCAGGAACGATTGCAGCGCGATCTCACCGAGCTGGCCCAGCGCCGCTTTCCCGGGTCGCTGGTGGTGGCCCGGGCCACCTATTCGGTGCTTCTGATTCCGGCCCGGGGGCCGAGTCCACGCGGCACCTCGGCCGAGACCTCCTTGGCGGGCCTGGAGGAGTTCTCTCGAGCGGTCCTCGAGCTGGCTCGAGGGTTGGGACGGCGGTTGGGGTTCTCGGTGGGACTTGGCAATCTGGCAGTCTCCGCGCTGGAGTTGTCCCGGGCTCACGAAGAAGCTCGCCAGGCGCTGCGGCTCTCCCGTCGGGCGGGAGGAGCCGGCCAGGTCACCTCCTACCGCTCCCTGGGCGCTCTCCGTTTGCTGCTCGAGGTGAGAGATCCTGAAGTGCTGCGCCGCTTCGTCGAGGAGACCCTCGGTCCGATCCTCGTCTACGCCAGGAACCACCGCACCCCTCTCCTGCCCACCCTGGAGGCTCTGGTGGCGCAGCGCTGGAATCAACGGGGAGCGGGCCGCCAGCTCCACGTGCACATCAACACCATGGCTTATCGGGTGCAGCGAATCCAGGATCTGCTCGGTGTTTCGCTGGACGACGCCGAGACTCGGGTCGTCCTCAGCGTGGCCCTCCAGGCCCGGCAGCTGCTCTCCGGCTGACCATGCGTGCTAGCGTCAGCTGGAGAGCCCAAACGTCCTAGGAGAGATATCGATGTTGCACTCCGGTGATCAAGTCCCCGACTTCAGCCTCCCATCCGGTACCGGGCAGACGGCGAGTTCTAGCGAACTCCGCGGGCGCCGCTGGGTGATCTACTTCTATCCCAAAGACAACACCCCCGGGTGCACCATCGAGACAAGAGAGTTCGGACTGATGTTGCCCGACTTCGCTACCAAAGGCGTTCAGGTCTTTGGCTGCTCGGTGGGGGATGTCGACGCCAAGACCAAGTTCGCGGAAGCCTGCGGGGCTCCCGAACTGCCCCTCCTGGCAGACGCCGATCACCACGTTGCCGAGATCTTCGGGGCTTGGAAGTCCAACCCCAGCGGCAACGGTGGCGGGGTGGACCGGGTCACCTTCTTGGTCGGTCCCGACGGCAGGGTCGAGCGGGCCTGGGATTCCGTCACGCCGCACGGTCACGCGGCGGCGGTCCTGGCGGCGGTCAGCTAGCCCGGCGACCGGCGCGGGCCCGGACTCGGCCAGCTACCAGTCAGTCCTCGCCCTGAGCCTTGGTGAAACCGCGCTCTCCGTCGTACACGGGCAGTCGCTCGACGTGCACCCAGCGGTGCTCTTGGGAGACGCGCTGCAGGAGCGCGAGCAGATCTCCTTCTTGAAGGTCACCCGTGAGATCGCGAAGCAGGAACCGGCAGGGCCAGTGGTCGATGCAGTCGGTGGTGGCTCCGCCGGTTGCCGGATATACCTGGGTGCCTCGGTTGCTGATGGTCTCTAGACGCAGGACGGTACCCTCGGTCGCCGCCTCCAGGCTGGGACCGAGCACCTCGGGCTGCAGCTCAGACTCGATGAAGACATCGACCCCGATGTCGTGGCGGCTCCGGGGGTGGACCAGAGCTAGATCCCGTGAGACCCGGGGAAGCTGAAGGGGATGGTGCTCTCGCACCAACCACTTGGTCGAGCGCTCGCCGAGGTGGGAGAGGATCGCCTCGGTGTACTCGGTGGTGGATGCAGATGGTCCGCCAGCTGCGATGTCCCGGGTCTTGACCCCCGACTCGAGGGTGAGCAGGACAGCGTGCTCGACCATTTCGGCGGCCTCCTCCTCGCCTAGGTGGCGGAGGAGCATGACTCCGGTGAGGATCAACGCCGTAGGGTTGATGACGTTCTTGCCGGCGTACTTGGGGGCCGAGCCGTGCACGGCTTCGAAGATGGCCACGTCGTTCCCAATATTGGCGGAGGGCGCGAAGCCCAATCCCCCGACCAACGCCGAGCTCAGGTCGCTGATGATGTCGCCGTTCATGTTGGTCGTGACGATCACATCGAACTGCTCCGGTAGCTTGACTAGTTGGTGGGCGCAGTTGTCGATGATGATGTGGTGGGATTCGATGTCGGGATACTCCGGCGCGATCTCCTCGAAAGTGCGTTTTAGTAGGCCCTCGCTGAATTTCATGATGTTGGACTTGGTGGCGCAGTGCACCACATGACGACCTTCGGAGCGGGCGAACTCGAAGCCCATCCGCACAATCTTCTCGCAGCCTTTACGGGAAATTAACTTAAGGCACTCAGCCACGCCCGGCGTCTGCATGTATTCGATTCCGGCATAGAGATCCTCGACGTTCTCCCGCACCACCACCAGGTCGATACCGCGTCCGCTGTACGGCGTTATCACCCCAGGAAGCTCGCGTACGGGACGGATGTTGGCATAGGTTTCAAAGAGTTTTCGCAGTGTCACGTTGGCACTCTTCTCACCAAAGCCAACCGGAGTCTCGAGGGGACCCTTGAGCACCACGCCGGTGCGCCGGGCCGATTCCACGGTTTCGCGGGGCACCCCGGAAGACAGTCCCTGCTTGAAGATGCTGGCCCCCGCGGGGTGCTCTTCCCAATCGATGGGGGCGCCGGTCGCCTCGATGATCGCCTGGGTGGACCGGACCACCTCGGGACCGATCCCGTCCCCCGGAATCAGAGTCACCAGCTTGCGCTGGGCTGGAGCTTGAACCACAGGCACGTCTCCCCGCACTTGAGTTGCTGTACCGATCCCCCAAGGCGAGCATAGCGGGCCGGGATCAGGCGGGCAGTAGGGGCAGGACCTCGGTGAGGGTAGAGAGGGTGGGCCCGTTCCAGTTTGGGTCCGGGTCGTACTGGAGCAACCGGTCGCCGTCTGCTCGCAGGGCCAGCAGCTGATAGGCGTGCATCCCCACGGCTTCGGCACCGCTCAGCTCCTGGCTCCCGCCGTCCCCGAGGTAGAGGCACTCAGTGCAGTCCAACTGGAGCCGTTCTGCCGCGCGCCGATAGAGACGGGGATCCGGTTTGCGTGCTCTCTCAGACCAGGAGAAGACGGCCCCTTGGATCGGAGCCGTCCAGACCAGGTCGGGCCAGATGATCGGTGTCTCCCCGGAGCAGTCGCTGATCAGTCCCAAGCGGAGCCCGCGATCGCGCAGAACTGCCAGCAGCGAGCGAACCTCCGGGCGTGGCTCCCGCAGCACCTCCCGGAATTGATCGATCCGATGGCGGGCGGCTCTCTTCAAGGCGTCTTCGGGAGGCTGCTGGCCAGCCATCTTGGCCAGCTGGCGCATCATTTCTGTCGGCGGACCCAACTGACCGTTGGCCCGAAGCGTGTAGGTGTTCTCCATGAGCTCCTGGAAGGCCCCCGTCGGGATCCCCAGGATCGCGGCAATCTCACTCCCCTTGTCGGCGGCGGACTGCCTTCCCCAGCCCTCGACGAGGGTGCCGAAGAGGTCGAAGATCACACCTCGCAGCACCACCCCCTGAGTGTAGGTTTCAGGAGCCGTCAGCTCGGAGTCGTGGAGCCCGCATGTGCGCCCGGAGTGCTTGCCTGGGGGAGGCCAGCAACCATCTCCAGGGCGTGAGGAAGGGCAGGCCAGATTGCCTCCAGGCTCTCCCTGGTCGCCTTGAGCGCACCGGGTAGAGCCAAGACCAGGGTTGCCCCGACAACCACCGCCACCTGGCGGGAGAGCATCGCATGGGGGGGCTGGGTCAGGCCCGCGGCTCGCATGGCCTCGGCGAACCCGGGCACGTCGTAGCCGCCCAGCGCGCGGACCGCCTCGGGGGTGCGGTCCCGAGGGTGGAGACCGGTCCCGCCGGTGCAGACGATCAGGTCGGGGCGAAGGTCGTGCAGCGTCCGGCGCAGCCACTCCGTGACCTGTTCCGGCTCGTCGGGAAGGATGGTCCTCAGGGCCAATTCTCCGGGGAGCGCGGGGAGCCGCCCGGCAAGCCAGTCGCCGCTGGTATCCTCCCGCCTGCCCGCAGCACCCTCATCGCTGACCGTGAGCAGGGCCAGACGCCAGCGACCCTCAACCGAGGGGCGCTCGCAGCGATCATCCTGGGTCACTCGTCCGTGCCCACCCTCTCCCCGGCGAGGAGCCGGGCCAGCCGGTGGTCCGGAATCCGAGCTTGGGTGAACTGCTGGAACCGTGACCGCAAGGCGGCGTACTGGGCGACCAGGGCCGCGTCGTCATCGCCGGGGCTGACGTGCCAGTCCTCTAGGTAATGGACCACCGCGATCCCCGCCTGGAGAGCCTCCTTGAGACAGCCGAAGCAGGGACGCATTGTGGAGTAGAGGGTGGCGCCCAGAGTCGACTGCCCGAAGCGGGCTGCGGCTAGCACCGCGTTCTGCTCGGCGTGGACGCAGATGCAGAGATCGTAGCCGCGGCCGGCCGGATACGCGTCTGTATCTCGGTTGGCGCAGCGATGGCAGCCGTCCTCCGAGCAGTTGGGCATACCGATTGGCGTGCCGTTGTAGCCGGTGCTGATCACCCGGTCGTCGCGGACCACGACCGCACCGACCCGGCGGCCCAGGCAGTCGGCGCGGGTGCGAGCCGCCAAGGCGAGCAGGAGAAAATACTCTTGCTTGGAGGGCCGCACCGTTTCGCGATCGGTCAACTCCAGAGACCTCGAGGGCGACGTTTCACCTCCTGAGTTTGCCATCTCCGGGCGATCGGCCGACCGAGACCCCCGCCGGGAGGCCCCTTGTGTGTCTGTCCTGGGGTGCGGTCCCGCTAGTCGCCGAGCAGGGCTGCGGTTGAGGTCACCGTCGCGAACTCGTCGTGCAGGCTCGCCGCGGTAGCCCGGCAGATGGCTTCGGCAGTCACCACGTCCCCATCGGGAGTGCGGCGGTCGAACGCATGAGTGGCGTCGAGCGCAAAGAATGTCTGATAGCCGAGATCACCGGCCATGCGGGCCGTGGTTTCGCAGCAATGATCGGTGGCAATACCGCAAATCACCAGGGCAGGCAGATCGTGACTGTGCAGCCATTCGTCGAGGTTGGGTCGACCGTAAAAGGCAGAGTGCACCTGCTTGGTGATCAGCAGATCAGGTTCCCCGCTGATCATCGCCTTGAATGCGTTGCCGGTCTGACCGGGTGCCAGCGGGGAGTCTGGCCCCTCATCGGAATCGTGGCGCACGAAAATAATTGGCTGGCCACGCCGCCGCCAAACCTGTATCAGGGCCGCGATGTTGGCCTCGCAGTCGGGGTTGTTTCGGCGGCCCCAGACGGGATCGTCAAAGCCTAGCTGGACATCGATGACCACCAGAGCGCAGCGCTCCGGCACCACCATCAGCCGGCGACAGCCTCCAAGATCTGGGGGTTGAGGCCGGGGTATTTGGCCAGGTATTCGGCCCGTTCTCGGCGCAGCCTCTCGACGATCGCCTGATGCTCGTCGATCCGCCCCTGGCGCTGATAGAGACGACGCGGTTGAAGCAGTTCTGGATCGTCGATCCCGGGAACCGAAGTCGCGACCTCGTACCCAAAGTCGGGATCACGCTCCCAGCTGATCGTCCCCTCTGCGATCGCCTTGACCAACGCCGACGAGTCGGAGATGCGAACCTTTTTGGCGTTGGGGTCACCGTCCCCGCCGCCGACCCAGCCGGTGTTGAGCAAGAAGACCTCGAAGTCGCCGGCCGCATGGAGCTCCCGGAAACGGTTGCCTTGCTGGGCGTGGAGCAGGGGGAAGAAGGGGTTGGTCCCGGGAACGCGGAGCGACTTGCCAGCCTCGGCGGCCCCGCCAGCGGCTGTGCCCTTAGTCTCCCCGAGCATGAAGTACGCCGCCGCCTGCTCGACGGAGAGCCTGGCCACGGCCGGGATGATCCCGTCATTGCGGTTGAGAATCAGCAGGGAGGAGACGGGGGCGATGTCCCGGGCATCTTTGGACCAGCCCAGGGCCTCCATCGGGAAAACCGCGCGCCCGTTCTGGGTGTAGGTCTCGTCGAAGAAGTCGACCGGTCCGCCCACTTCCTTCTGGGAGACGTTCTCCAGGTAGGCGACCCGTGAGGTCACCGCGCCGTGAATTGTGGGCTCGTCCTCGGCGCTCAGGGCATAGGTCTTGGCGAAGCAGCCATTCTCGGAGCCGTAGACGATGCCCCCCGGCATCAGGGCGACGAAGTCGTCCTGGACCGGCTTGCTCTCGTTCTGGCGGGTGAAGGTGGTGGTCGTCTTGCCGGTGCCGGAGAGGCCAACGATGAGAAGCGTTCGCTCGCCAGCCTCGGTCGGAATCACCTTGCAGCCGGCGTGGAGGGCCAGCCCTCCCCGGTCGTATACCAGTTGGTTCCACATCCGGAGCAGGCCCTTCTTGGACTCGCCGAAGTAGTCCGAGTTGAAGATTCTGGTGATCCCACCCTCCAGGTCGACCGCGATCAACCGGTCGTCGGGATAACCGGGTGCGGTCAGCTGGGGTGTGAAGATCAAGGTGAACTCGGGACGGAACTCCTCGCCCACCTGCTCGTCCTTGAAGAGGAGGTGCTCCTGCATTCCCGCGATGTTGGCCCCTGCCTCCTCGATCACCAGCCGGACGGGTGATCGGAAGTCGGGGTCGTTGTTGACGTAGCCATCGATGACGATCACGTCCTTGTCGCGGAGGTAGGCCTCCTGGAGCTGAGCCACCCGCCGACCCTCCTCGGTGCTGATGGTCTGGCTGGAGGTGATCTCAGGCGAGTCAGTGACGATGTACGTGGAGCCGGTGCTGCGGGCCAGCACCTGGGTCTGCACGTTGTAGTTGTCGTAGACGGTCAGTCGGGCGGTCGGCATCGCGGCGGTCAGCTTGCGAAGCTCCTCTTGGGAGGGGTTGAAGCTGGTGTTCCGGGCGGATGGCGAATAGGGGTCTGCGACCTTGCTCATGAAGGACCTCTCTACTCAACTCACTGATGGTGACTGCGGCACATTAGCAAACGGGCCGAGAGGAGCCGCGCTCAGCTCGGCGACCCCCACGGCGGTCCCCAGCGTTAAGCTCCCCGACCACGGGCATGGTAACCCGGTCCCCAAGTCCCTCCAAGGAGACATCTCGATGGCTGCAGCGAACGCGCCACGTCCGCCAGGTGAAGCCACCGTGGCGGCGGTGATGACTCGGGCGGTAATCACGATTGCTCCCGAGGCCACGGTGACCGACGCGGCGGAGATGCTCCACCAGCACCACATCACGGGGATGCCTGTCCTGGACGACCATCACCGGGTGGTCGGGGTGGTCAGCGAGATGGATGTGGTGCTCAAGCACGGACTCACGGTTGCCGAGATCATGTCCCCGGAGCCACGGACCGTCGAGGAGGAACTCCCCTTGAGCGAGGCGGCCGAGGTCCTCATGGCCCAGCGGATCCGCAGGCTGCCGGTGATCCGCCACGGCAAACTGGTCGGGCTCATCTCGCGCACCGACCTGGTCACCTTCTTCGCACGCCACCAGTGGGTCTGCGGTAAGTGCGGCGGGACTCAGCGTGGCCTGGAGCCACCCGAGGTCTGCATTGTCTGCGGGGCCCAGGGTGAGGGAATCCGCCTCGAGGATGCCCCAGGGGGAATGTGAGCCGTCGCCCCAGCGCTCAGTCGTCGGACAGGGGCGACATCTCGTTGCGCTGACGCAACTTAGGCAGGTTGTGGAAGGCGTCGATCCAACGAACGGTTCCGGTGTAGGAGCGCAGCACCACGGAGTGGGTTTCCACCGTCTCACCCGCGAACCTGACCCCGCCCAGCATTTCGCCGTCAGTGATGCCGGTGGCGGCGAAGAAAATGTTGTCCCCCGCGCAGAGATCCTCGGCCCGGAAGATCTGCGTCTCCGAGAAGCCCTCACGCTCGATGAGCTTGCGCTCATCGTCGTCCCGAGGCCAGAGGCGGCACTGCATGTCGCCTTGAATGCTGCGCACGGCGCAGGCGGTCAGGACGGCCTCGGTGGCGCCACCGATGCCCATGAGGACATCGAGTCCGGTGCGCTCGGGGAGGGCCGCCATGATGCCAGCGGCCACGTCGCCGTCGGTGATCAGCTTGACCCGAGCCCCAGTCGCCCGGATCTCGCGCAGCAGATCCTCGTGGCGGGGGCGATCAAGGACTACCACGGTGAGGTCGTGGACGGGACGCTGCTCCGCTTCCGCAATCCGGTGCAGGTTCTCGGTGTGCGACACCCGCAGATCGATTACCCCGCGGGCTCGCGGGCCGACCACCAGCTTCTCCATGTAGGCGCAGTGGGTCTGGAGCAGGGTGTCTCGCCCGGAGAGGGCGACGGTGGCAATTCCACCCGGTAGACCACGGGCCACCAACCGGGTCCCATCGATGGGGTCCACCGCCACGTCCACCAGGGGCGGGTTGCCGTTGCCGATCTGCTCGCCGATGTAGAGCATGGGAGCCTTGTCCTTCTCTCCCTCCCCGATCTTGACCACCCCGGCCATGTCGACGTGGGAGAGGCTCCGCCGCATCGACTCAACGGCGGCTCGGTCAGCCGCGATCTTGTCGTCCCGACCCATATAGCGGGCCGCCGACATGGCCGCCCCCTCAGTCACCCGCACCAGTTCCAGGGCCAGGTTGCGGTCGATCGGCGTGCCGGGATCGGACCCGATTTCGTCCAGCTCCAGCAGTTCTTCAGGCTCGGGCACTGCGGGCCAGCATAAGGTCTCAGCCAGGAGTGGCTAACCGGTGGTCGTCAGCCGAATCCGCTCGATCGTGTTCGGCTGGGAAGGAGCGACCACAATGGAGTTGGTGGCTGGCAAAGCGCACATCGATGAGCCGATCGAGGGCACGACTCCGCGCCGATTCGGCTATGACGAGGCGGCCCGGAGCCTGCTGGTGGAATGGCTGGACGGTCAGGCACAGGCGATCCCCTTTGCCCGGCTCCGCCGCTCTTGTCCCTGCGCGGTCTGCAGCGGAGAGCTGGGCCGGCCTGGGCGCTTCCAGGTAGACCCGAACCTGCGTCCGGGCGAAGACGAGCTCTCGGACATCCAGCTAGTCGGGAACTACGGCCTCAAGGTGATCTGGGCCGACGGACACGACACGGGGATCTATCGCTTCGAGTTGCTGCAGCACCTGGGAGAGAACGGTGACGGCGACTAGCTCCCCAGAAGAGCGCTGGCGGGGCAAGGCCGGTCACTCCGCCGCCGTCTAGCCCAGTACGCAGAACTCGTTTCCCTCAGGGTCGACGAGAACCACCCAGGGCGCATCGCCCTGGCCGATGTCGACGTGGGCCGCTCCCCGTTCGAGAAGCCACGCCACCTCTTCTTCCGGGGTCCGATCGACAGACCAGACGTCCAGATGGGCTCGGTTCTTGACGGACTTCGCCTCCGGCACCGGGACAAACACGATGGTCGGCACCTGGGGGGCGGCCCGGTAGGCCTGCTCACTGGGACGCCCCTCGCGAGGGGAGATTCCCACCCAGCCCTGCGGAGCCGGGGGTCCCACTTCGTAGTCGAGCACCTCGGCCCACCAGCGCGCGAGGGAGAGCGGGTCGTGGCTGTCGATGATGATCTCGGTCACTCGGCTGGTCATCTCTGGAGTCTAGTCATGGAAGCCGCTCGCTTCCCCGAGGGGACGTCGGTCGGACATTCGGTTGCTTCGTGAGTCCTGCTGATCACGGTCAGCGCTACCGAGACGCCCTAAGTCTCCCGGCCCAGAAGGCC
>PLDE01000143.1 GCA_003135035.1 Candidatus Dormiibacterota bacterium
AAGGCAAGCCCGAGGTGGAAAGGCTTAGTGGGATGGAGCTGGTTGTAGAGGTCAACAGCCCGCACCATCTGATGCAGACGCTCGTCGTAGCCGGACGAGTGGTAGGTCTGGGTCGAGAGTCCCGTGCCCTGCCAACTGACAAGGAAGCCGGTGATCCCGGCCGCTTCCGCTTCGGCTATTTGAGGTCCGAAGACGGCGGGATCGCTCTGGTTGTAGAGCCCCTGGTTGGGCAGATCGACGATGGTGGCGTTGGGATAGTTGACGACCGGGTCGCAGCCAGCCGAATCGGTATGGCCGGGAAGTGGGGGTGGGTTGGCGGTCACCGGGTACGCGGGCCCCAACTTAGACCGCCAGTGGCCGGGTGTCCACCAGAGGTAGTAGTACAGGTACACGGTGGCTCCGCTGCCCGACGCCGGGTTCGCGGGTGCCCCGCCGCTTGGAGTAGCGGATGACGAGGCCGCGGGTGGCGGGTGGCCGAGTTCGTAGGGAGTGGTGTTTCCAGCTTGACGGATGACAAAGAACACGGCCACAGCCCCGCCCAGGAGAGTCAAGGTCGTGATCAGAGCCAAAAGCACGCGCGCCCGCATCAGACAACGCTCCTAGTGACTCTAAGGAAGTCGGCATGGGCCGCTACCGGTCGGTGCCGAACGAACGGTAACGGCCCTGAGGGCCCCGAATCTGTGGCCCCCCTTTGGAGATCTGAGCTCGGTCGACCGCTGTGAACGGCTCGGGTCAGACCGGGCGGTGGCGGAAGGCTGGCGCCTTCGGCACCTGGCGAGGGGACCTCGCGGGACGGAGACTTTGGGAGCTCGTACTCGACGCAATCCCGAGCTCGCCCAAGATCGAACAGGCCAGGCAGATCATGCCCTCGGTCCCCCTCAGGCCGCCATCGGGGCTGGAGGTGGCACATATCGAGCAGCGTGCCTGCGAACGCCGCAGCCCCGTCATCTCGAGTAGGTACGCCTGCAGCTTCATGCGTCGGCCCTTCGTGAATTCGCCACGGGCTCACCGTACCGCGATCTACGTCAGCCGGCACGCACGCGTGCGACACGATCTCGTGACGCCGAGGTGACCGCAGCAGCGCCGTCACGGGTCGGACCCAGGGCGGCTTCGCAGCGCAGCGCTCCAGACGTGGAGCCGACTAAGGAGTTGGGAGCGCCAGCGACTGACCGCCAGAAGTCCTAACGCCGCCACCAGTACGAGGAGGAGGAGGACCAGCCCGTCAACTACCGTGAAGACTTTGATAGGGACCGACTGCTCCGAAGACAATCTGACCTTGGCGCTGGGCGAGGAGCCGAGTCCCTTGAATTTGATCTTGTAAAGCGCCCCGGGCAGGAGCACGGTCGACCCGTCCCGCGGCGAGATGTTCACTTGGCGCACCAAACCGTCCGGTCCAGTCAGCAGTGCCGGACCGGACGCCTGACTGCCGAAGAGCATGTCGCGGGCATAGAGCGTTAGTGGGTAGACCCCGAGCCGTGCCGTCCAGGTGGTAAGGATCCCCGGGATCACCCGATCCTCCCCTTGCTTAGCGACGTTGATACCGTCGTAGTCGGCGGTGCGCAGAGAGTAGAAGTCGGGACCCACTGCCAGAGCCCCGCTCGACGTGAGGTGTGGCACGGGGCTGCTCAGCCAAACTTTGGAGTCATTCACCGGATCGACGACTCCGTCGGGGCCGTCGATCGAGACCTTGGTGACTTTGTGCGCACTGAGGGGCTGGCCCTGGGCGTCCTGGAATCGGATCAGGGTCAGGTAGGCAACCTGGATCGCGACCTGGGTGTACGTATCGTGCTCGACGCGGATCACCCGGGTTGGAGAGGTGTCGTGGTTGGACCAGGCCACGAAGGTGGTTTTGATCCCGGGACTGGGGTCGTGAACGCTGATTTGCAGCGAGCGCTTTCCCCCCACCGTCAGGTCAGTGTTTATGTATCCCTCCCGGTCTGGGGTAAGCGGTGGGCCACCGTCGATGCTGAGGGTGACGGTTCCCGCGACAGCGGGAACAACGTGGACCGAAAGGGTGGAAACCTCGACGGTAAGCGCCGCACTGGCGGTGGCAGCCGCATAGCCGCCACCGCCAGCGAAGGTGGCCTTGATGGTGTGCGCGCCCGCCGGTATCGCGGCACGGATCGTGGTGCTTGCTTGCCCGTTGGCGATGCTGATGGCGCCGACCACCTCCGAGTTGTCCACGTAGAAGCGCACCAGTCGGTGGGCTACCGGCGCGCCGCCGGACGTGAGTGTCGCCGAGACTGGAATTGGCTCACCGGCGCTCACCGTGGCCAGTAAACTGAGGCTGATGGTCACCGGGGCAGCGGCCGAGGCGGCCAGGACAACCGGGGCCGCAGCGGCGACTGACAGCCCGAGCGCCAGCGCGAGGCTCCCGGCCGCCGCCCTCCGGACCCACCCAGCTGCTCCGGCCTGGAGTCCCCCCCCTCGCCCGGAACTCAAGTGCGTCTCCAGCGGCGAAGCCGGCGGCCGTCCGGGCGCAGCCAGAGGGTGGCCCCATAGGCCAGCAGTCCTGCGATCAAGAGCCCGACCACGCCATAGGCGGCGAAGATCACCGGGAGCGAGCCCTGGGTCACCGTGGTGGTGGGGAGCGTCCCCATCGCGATCGGCGCAGGCGCTCGCGGAGGCCGGCTGAAGTTGAACGCCCCCATCAGGTTGTAAGCGGTCTGGTCTCGCGCGGTGAGGGGGGCCAGTCCGTACACGGTTTCGATGAACTTCAGGATTGAAGTGAAGTCAGCCACGTTGTGCAGGACCAGTCCCTGCCTGGCGTAGGGGGAGACGATCAGGGCCGGCACCCGGAAGCCATATGTGGTTCCGTCAACCTGGGGGGGCGCCACCCCGTCGTACCAGCCACCCCAGTCTGACCAGGTCAGAAAGATCGCCGAGCTGGACCAGTAGCGACTACGCATGACGGCGTTGATCAGGCCAACGGTAGCCACCTCTCCGGAGGCGACATTGCCTGGGGCATGTTCGCTGTTCCCTGGTTGAACCACGTAGCTCACCGCTGGCACTCCCCCGCGGGCCAGCTGCCGGTACAGGTGCGTGACGTCTTGGATGTGCGACATCTGCTTGGGGCTGCTGGTGACGCTGGGAAGATCCAACAGGGGCACTTGCGCGTGCAGCCCAGAGACGCGGCCCGACTTCTGGTCAGCGGCGTAGTTAGCCACGTAGTAACCCCAGGACAATCCGGCGTCGCTTAGGCGGTCGAAGATCGTCTGCTGCCCCGGCGGAGGTCCGCCCGCCGCCGCGACCGGCCACGACTGGCCCGCGACCGCGTACTCGTAATTGGAGGTGCTCCCGCCCAGAGTCGAGGAGAAGAAGTGGTCGGCCAGCACATAGGACCGGGCCAGATCCCAGTAGTAGGGGATCTGGTTCGCATCGTAGTGGCCCAGGGCCAGCTTGCCGTTCCCGCTGGCCGCGGTCTGGGCTGCCACAAAACCGTTCATCTTTCCGCCGTTGGCGGCGGCGGTGGCGACGTCGACCGAGTCGTCGAGTGGCGGGGTGCGCAGGGCGCCCAGCACATAGGGCTTGACCAATGGAGAATCTGGATTGGCCAGGTCGGTTGGCACGGCTGTGGTCGGCGCCAGGCCGAGAGCACCGGGGTAGGTGCCAAAGTAGTTGTCGAAGGATCGGCCCTCCTGGATGATCACGAAGACGTGCCGGATCTTGGAGTGGGCGCTCTGAGCCAGCAGCTGGTAGCGCGTCTTGGCGGTCGCGGTAAGAGTCGAGCTCGGACCTCCGGGTGCGAGCGCCGTCAGCGACGTGCCTAGGCAGGCCGCCATGAGTAGGGCGCGTCCCCGCTGCCACCTCACGGGCTCACCTGGTAGATGAGCACGAGCCCCGGACGGGGGGAGCCGGGCCGGGCGTGGCCCAGGTACTGATAGACAATGACCCCGTTGAACTTATGGGCCAATTCAAGCAGCCGCTGAGCGAAGTGTTCACTCCGCGCTGCCGAATAGGCGTCGTAGACAAGGTATTGAACGACCCCGCTGCGGATCAGACTGTCAGCATTGACCACTGGCGCGTAAGCCGGGTTGCGATGCAGTGGGTTGGGACTGACGCTGAGCGCCAGCGCTCGGCGCAAGCCGTAGAACTCGAGGATGTTAGCGAAGGTGGGTCCGATCGTCACAAACACGGAATCCGAGAGTGTCCTCGCCCTCACCCACTCCCCGGCGGGACGGCCGGCCAGAAGACCCCCTGAACCGGCCAAAGTAGCCACCCGGCCCGGCGTCACCTGGCCACTGTCGGTGCCGATGATGAAAGACCCCGAGGCCGAACCGGCCGCCAGTGTGGGCCCCGAAGTAGCGATCAAGAGCCCCACGACCGCTACCGAGATGGCGGTGGCCGCTCGTGGGGCCGTGACCATCCGTACGCGCGCCGCGTGCCGCGCCAGGAACCGGGAGAGCACCGTCCCGCAGTAGACGACCCCGAAGGTGGCCAGCAGCATCAATGGGGGCACCAGCGGAGACAGGTATTCATAGCCCTTGGTTGGCCAGAATTCGAAGAACAGGAACATCAACGCGGTCAAGGTCACCAGCGCCATGTCGATGGGTGTCCGCCGGCGAAGGGAAACCCATAAACCGACTAGCGCGAAGGCAATGATCGGCCAGCCAATGGAACCGAAGATCTGGAAATAGAAGAGAAGCGTGTGGTTGGGCGGCCGGAGCACCTGCCACACGATGTAATCCGACCCCGTCCCACCCTTGCCAGCACCTAACTCCGCTAACGGGTACACGACGACCGCGGCAAGGTAGATCAGGCCGGCGATGAGGAGCTCACGCCAGCGCAGGGGCACCTTGGGTGACAGGACCAAGAAGATGAGGAAGGCGGGAGCGATCAGGATTGCCGTCTCCTTCGACAAAAAGGCCAGACCGGCCGCCAGCGAGGCCGCCCACAGCCAGATCGGGCGCGACCGCGTGACATAGAGGCATAGGAACACCAGATAGACGGCCACGAAGAAGGCCTCGGGCCCGTCTAGTAGCACCTGGCGTGATATAGCGATGGGGTAGGGGGAGAGCGCCGTGAAGAGCATGGCGATCAAAGCCACCCAGCGACCGGCAATCACGCCGGCCACCACCCCAATCATCAGCACCAGGCCGACTCCGAAGAGCACGCAGACGTCGCGTGCGAGGATGGCGTGGACGCCAGCGATACGGAAGACGATCGAGATAAGCAGCTGTACCAACAGCGGATGGGCCCGAAATAGACCGAAAAGGTGAGCGTATTTGCTGAGCCCGGCGAGACCGGCGGCCTGGCCGGCATAGACCGCTTCATCGGAGTTGAGACCGTAGTGGTTGAGCCCGTAGAGCCGAACCAGCAGAGCTCCCACCAAGATCGCCAAAGCCAACCCGGTGGTCAGGGCCACTTCGCGTCGGCGCCACAGAGGCGCGTGTGCCGAAACCGCCGCCTGACCGCGACCTGCGCCCGCAGGTGAGCTCGGTTCCGGCGCGACCATGCGGACAGCAGGAGCTGCCGGCTCCGGGCCGACCGTCGGAGGAGCAGGAGGAGCCGGCTCCGGAGCGATAGTCGGAGGAGCAGGAGGAGCCG
>PLDE01000123.1 GCA_003135035.1 Candidatus Dormiibacterota bacterium
GATCGACGCCCTCAAGCGCGCCAGCGCTGCGTCAGTTACTGCCATCATCCCCTACTTCAGCTACGCCAAAGGCGACAAGAAGGACGAACCCAGGGTGTCCATCCGGGCTCGTGTCTGTGCGGATGCCATCGAGGTCGCTGGCGCTGACCGCGTGGTCACCATGGACCTGCACGCCCCCCAGGTTCAGGGCTTCTTTAAGATCCCGGTTGACGACCTACATGCTGCTCCGGTCCTTTGTGCTGCGATCCGGTCGCTGCGGCTGGGAGAGCTCGTGGTGGTCGCGCCCGATGCCGGCTTTGCGAAGAAAGCGGGTGACTACGCGCACCGTTTGGATGCACCGCTAGCGGTCGCCCACAAGCGGCGCGCGGACCACAGTGAGCGGGCTGAGGTGGTCAGCTTGATGGGAGACGTGGAAGGCCGGACCGCCGTACTCGTTGACGACTTCACCATCTCGGGGAACACGCTCATCGAAGCCGCTCGCGTGCTCGTTTCCCGGGGGGCGACCCGAGTGATTGCCGCAGTCAGCCAAGCGCTTCTGAACGATGATGCGTTCGCGCGCATAGCAGCTAGTTCGATCGACTATCTTCTGACCACCGATGCGGTAGCCCTTACCCTCCCGGCGGAGAGCAAAGTTCTCGTCGTCTCGGTAGCGCCCCTGTTTGCGCAGGCAATCACTTGCATCGCCAACAACGAGAGTATCAGCGGACTTTTTCTGTAGGCCCTCCTGAGCGCTACCCACTGGTTGGATCCGAGGGCCCCTACCCATGGGATGCTGCCTCCTGGTCCCAAGCTGCGCTAGTGCGCCCGCAGCCGCCTCACTAGGCGTTCCGAATCCCAGCAGTTGCCCCNNCTGAACGACCAGCCCAGGCTAGACCTTGACCTTTCGGGAGTCCTTGGGTAAGATACATAACGTGACCTTTATGAAAGAGTTCTTTATTTGAACCCGACAGTCCCAGCCACCTCGCCACCTCACCGCCGGGTCCTTCCCCTCGCCATCTCCGGGGCGGTCGAAGGGGATCTGGCGGCCTTCTTCGAGGGCCTGGCCAACCCGACCCGGCTCCGGATCGTGCAACGCCTGGCCGAGGTCAAGGAAGCTCGGGTGTCCGACGTCGCCCTTCTCCTGGGAATCAGCCAGCCCCGGATGTCCTGGTNNTGCGGCTCCTCCGCCGGGCCCGGATCGTGACCACCCGCCGCTACGGTCGCGAGGTCCTCTGCCATCTCGACCGGGATTCCATACAAGCCAGTTTTCTGCGCTTCTCCCACCTAGTCGAGGAGAAGCACGACTCCGACTCTGATGCCGGCCCCGGCTCCGGATTGAACCCAAGCCAGAATGTCAGTCAGCCGCCTTCCCATGCCGTGGCCGAGGGCGCACTTCCAGAGGTTGTTAGATGAGCAAGAAGGTACGTGTCGCCATCATCGGTGTGGGCAACTGTGCGTCGTCGCTGATCCAGGGTGTTGAGTATTACCGCAACGCCAGTCGGGAAGACCGCGTCCCCGGTCTGATGCACGTAGACCTGGGCGGCTATCACATCAGTGATATCGAGTTTTCTGCGGCTTTTGATATCGATCGTGAGAAGGTTGGTTATGACCTCGGGGAGGCCATCTTCCGAGGCCAGAACAACACCGTGGTCTTTGCCAAAGTCGGCAAGCTGGGGGTGCCGGTGCACCGGGGCATGACCCATGACGGCCTCGGCAAGTACTTGTCCGAAGTGATTGTCAAGGCCCCCGGGCCGACCGCCGACATCGTCAAGATTCTCAAGGAAACCAAGACCGATGTGGTAGTCAACTACCTGCCCGTCGGCTCGGAGGCGGCCACCAAGTGGTACACCGAGCAGATCCTGGAAGCCGGCTGCGCCATGGTCAACTGCATGCCGGTGTTCATTGCTCGCGAGGATTACTGGCGCAAGCGCTTCGAGGAGCACAAGCTGCCGATCATTGGTGACGACATCAAGTCGCAGGTGGGCTCCACCATCATTCACCGCGTGCTCACCCGTCTCTTCCAGGAGCGTGGCGTCGAGCTCGAGCACACCTATCAGCTGAACTTCGGCGGTAACACCGACTTCCTCAACATGCTGGAGCGCGAACGCCTGGTCAGCAAAAAGATCAGCAAGACCAATTCCGTCCTTTCGCAGTTGCAGCATCCGATGGACAAGGACGACGTTCACATCGGCCCCAGCGACTATGTGCCCTGGCTGAAGGACCGCAAGTGGGCCCACATCCGCATGGAGGGCAAGGCCTTCGGGGACGTGCCACTGACCGTCGACCTCAAGCTCGAGGTACACGACTCGCCCAACTCAGCGGGCATCGTGATCGACGCGGTGCGCTGCTGCAAGCTCGGTCTCGACCGCGGTCTGGGCGGAGCGCTCGAGGGACCCGCCTCCTACTTCAT
This sequence comes from Candidatus Dormiibacterota bacterium, assembly GCA_003135035.1. Classification (GTDB taxonomy): domain Bacteria; phylum Chloroflexota; class Dormibacteria; order Aeolococcales; family Bog-877; genus Bog-877. The sequence goes on from PLDE01000123.1 coordinate 2,390, forward strand.
GAAGTCGCCGCCCTTCCAGGTCTCCGACGAGCGCGCTCACGAGCTCACCGGAGCCTTCATCGCCGGGCGGGTCGCGGCAGCCTGCATCAGCGATCCCGAGGAGACGGTTGCGCCGCGTCAGGTCAACTTGGGCGGGAACGGGCTTGCCACCGGGGCACCCCAGCGCGACGCGACTCCGGTGGGGAGCGAATCCTAGGAGTGCCCGCAGCCCCGGCCCGGTCGGGGAGGGCTCCTGGGGGGCAGGAGTGAATTGGCGAAGAGTTCCGTCAGCGACAAGGAGCCGGCTCCGGTGGTAGTCGAGCCCGCCCCGGCGGTCGTGGCGTCCCGGGTGGATGTCCCGACGAGTCCGACCTGGATAGCCGGCGGCGGACCTCAGGCCCTGGGCTTGCGCGTGGCGACTGTGCTGGTTTCACCGATGCCGCGCGGACTCCGCTACCGTCTTGCCGACATCGGTGGGGTGGCCGCCTACGGACTCCTCTCCTCCCGGGCGCGGCGGGCCCGGAACAACTATTCGGCATTCGCTCCGGGGGACCGGTCCGCCAGCGCAAAGATCGCTCGTGGCGCCTTTCGCAACTATGCCCGCACGATCCTCGACTTCCTCATCCTGGAGAGGCTCCTTGACGAGCTCAAGAGCCAGCCTGGAGCTATCTCCCTGGCGCCGCTGCACCGGGCCCTGGCCGCCGGTAAAGGTGCCATCTTGGTCACCCCTCACCTGGGCAACTGGGACCTGGGAGCGGCGGCGATCGCCACCTGCGGGCACCCGGTGCACGCGGTGACCGACCCTTTCGGCCCGCCTCAGGTCGACAGCATGGTCCGTGCCTCCAGGGAGCGACTCGGAGTCGGGGTGATCCCGGTCGGTCCCGCCAGCGTCAAGGAATCGCTGCGGGCTCTTCGCCGCAACGAGGTCCTCTTGCTCGCCTGCGATATCGACAAGGGCGGCGCCGGAGTGCCGGTCTCCTTTCTGGGTCGTGAGGTGGTGCTGCCCGCGGGTCCGGCCACGTTCTCTCTCCGCACCGGGGCGCCTCTGATCCCCGGCTTCATGCGCCGACGCCCAGATGGCAGCCACGAATCCCGGCTCGAGGAGCCCCTCCCGCTGCCCGGCTCGGGCGATGCCGCTGAGCAGACGGCGGAGCTGACCCAGGCCATCGCCAGCGCCTTCGAGCTCATGATCCGGGAAGACCCAT
>PLDE01000201.1 GCA_003135035.1 Candidatus Dormiibacterota bacterium
AGGAAGCCCATGGCGGTGAGGAGCTCGTGGTGAGTGGGACGGCCACCCTGCAACTCCATTTGGTCCGCCGCTGCACAGACCGCCTCGGCGATCTCCACAAAGAAGTCCTTGGCGATGGGCTCACCAGCTAAGCGGATCCGTTCGCGGTAGCTGGTCAGATGAGGCTTGGTCAGCAGGGCGACTCGGATTCCGGCGCGCTGGGCAATCTCGGCGACCAGTGCGCAGACGGAGCCCTTGCCGTTGGTCCCCGCCACCAGGACCCCCTTCAGTTCCGCTTGCGGGTCACCCAGCCGGGCCAGCAACCGTCTTGTCGAGTCCAGTCCCAGCCGCATCCCGGGCGAACTGGCCTGGACCAGTCGCAGCAGAGCGGTCCGATAAGCATCGGCAGAGGCGCCGGTTGAACCAATAGGCGGCTTCACCGACGGTCACCCACCGGCTCCATCGTAGCCATGATCAACGGTCCCTGAGATGGTCTGGGCGAGGGGCTCGTAGCAACACTGGATGAACTCCGCGACTGGCTGTCGTCAGGATCGCGAAGGGTCCGTGGAGCACTCATGGCATTCTGCACGGGTGCAAATGTCCCGGATGCGGGTGGTTCCCCTGTCCGCGCTGGTCGCGCTCGTTCTTGTCTTGGCTGGTTGTGGCTCGAGCGGCTCGCATCATCCCCAGACTTCGCCCTCGGCATCCGTGAGCGCGACTCCGCCGGGCCTTTTGGGCCTGGCAGGCGAAACAACCGGTCCCTTCCTGGCCGCCCGCCCCTACGCCAGCGGCGGCGGCAGCCTGGGGACCAAGGGCGGAACGCTGCATGCCGGCACCGTTCCAGCCACCGCCATGGCGGCGGTGACCGCTCTGGCGCTGGCCCTCAACACACCGGGACCCCCGATCAGCACCGCGACCGGGTTGGCCTACAACCTGGGTTCGACCAGCGGCTACCAGCTCACCACCAATGGGACCCTCACCACCTTCAACTTCCATCCCAACACACCCACCGACGAGGTCGGCACCACCCCCACTCTCGGTGGCGCTGATCAGTTCGCCGAGGCGTTCCTCAGCGCGGCGCATGTCCCGGCCGGTGGCGGCGTGATTCCGCTCACCCAGATGAGCTCCACCAATGGCTCCGACCGCACCGTCTACTTTCAGTGGTCTCTCTACGGTCTCCCGGTGGTCAACATCCTCGGCCAGCCGCAGGAGATCGACGTCGATGTGGCCACCGACCAGCACCAGACGACGCAGCTGGTAGGAATCTCGGGTGCCGTTCCCTACGGAGCCATCGGCACCCCGGTCCTGTATCCGGCCATGCCGCCGGACCAGGTGGTCCAGGACCTGAACTCGGGAGCGATCAAGCCGGGTGACTACTTCCTGTCCAGCGCAGGTCAGCCCTTCCCGGCCCCCTCTCCGGCACCCGCTGGTCCGACCACACTGAGCGGCGAATCCCGGGCGATTGTTGACAGCTACGGGACCGCGGTGCCGGTCTACGTCTTCGACGTCAGCGGCAATCCCAATGTCAGCCAGTTCGTGACCTGCGCCGTCTCACCTGATGGCTGCGTCCCGCTCCGCTTCGCGAGCTCCACACCCTCTCCAAGTCCCTCCGCCAGCAGCTGAGCAAATCGCTTCTTGGCTCTGGGAGCGGAAGCAGGGCCACCGCGGGCGGCAGCCATGATGCCCGGGCAGTACGAATCGTCCCGTGGCCCGACGACGTACGAGACGAGTCCCATCTGGGCGACGCACGTCACTCCGGAATGCTCACAAGCGCCGCGGCCAGTACTCACCACGACTGCTTCACATCCTCTTGCAGCACCGCCACTGCAGAGGTCGCGACGCATAGCCTAGAGCCAGTGGCCTTGCCCGCTCAACCAATCTACCGCGCCGATGCACTCGTTACTGGGTCGCGGCTATCTCGGTGCAGCGCACGATGCTATCAGTTCGCGGGGACCAATTCCTTGAGCGCGGCAACCAGGTGGACAACTGACTCGCGCGCGTCGCCGAAGAGCATCAAGGTTTTGGGATTGTAATACAGCTCGTTTTCGATTCCAGCAAAGCCTGGATTCATGCTGCGCTTGAGCACCACCACGTTGGCCGCCTGGTCCACGTTGAGGATGGGCATGCCGTAGATCGGGCTGCTCGGGTTACTCCGGGCTGCGGGATTGGTCACGTCGTTGGCTCCGATCACCACGGCCACGTCGGTGCGGGCGAAGTCGGGATTGATGTCGTCCATCTCATAGAGCTGGGTGTAAGGGACATCCGCCTCCGCGAGCAGCACGTTCATGTGCCCGGGCATGCGCCCGGCGACGGGATGGATCGCGTACTTGACCTGAACTCCACGTTTCTCCAACTGCGTCGCCAGTTCCTTGACGTCATGCTGAGCCTTGGCCACCGCCATGCCGTAACCGGGGACGAAGATAACCTGACGTGCGTAGCCGACCAGAATCGCGACATCCTCGGCGGTGACGCTGTGAATTGCCTGGTCGGCACTGGGGCCAACATCGCTGGCGGCGCTGGTCTTGCTGCCAAACGCGCTGAAGAGAACGTTAGCCAACGAGCGATTCATGGCTCGGCTCATCAGCTGGGTGAGGATCGTGCCCGAGGCGCCCACCAGGGCGCCGGCGACGATGAGGACCTCATTGTCGAGAACGAAACCGCTGATCGCGGCAGCCAGTCCGGTGAAGGAGTTGAGCAGGGAGATGATCACCGGCATGTCAGCGCCGCCGATGGGGAGCACAAAGGCGACACCGAGGATCAGGGCCAAGGCCTCAAATAAGACGAACAACCAGGGCGAGGCATCGACGGCGACCAGGGTCACCCCCAGAGCCACGATGATTGCCAGGAGCGCACCGTTGGCAATTCGCTGATTGGGGAAGGTGATCGGACTGCCCCGCATCACCCCTTGCAGCTTGCAGAAGGCGATCAGGCTGCCCGAGAAACTGATCGAACCGATCAGACAGCCAAGCACGATGGGAACGGAGTTGTTCGGCGAGATGGTGCTGACACCGGAGGCCAGGTGCGCCGTGCGGCGCAGGAACTCGTCGGCGCCGATGAGGGCCGCGGCGCCGCCACCCATGCCGTTGAAGAGAGCGACCATCTGGGGCATGGCGGTCATCCGCACCGCCCGGGCGGCGACCGCTCCGATGGTGGCACCGATGACCAGCGCCGGCACCACTGCCAACCAGGGAAGTGCACCCAGCCCAACGAAGGTGACGATCAGGGCAATCAGCATGCCCACCGCGGCCAAACGGTTGCCCTGGCGTGCGGTTGCTGGAGACCCCAGGAGCCTGATCCCGAAGACGAAGAGCACCACGGTGATTAGGTACCCAAGCGCGACCAGTTGCGGGTAGTGGATCACTTCGGTGTCGGTCTTTCAGGCTCTGGTCGTCGCTTGAACATCTGCAGCATCCGGTCGGTCACCACGAAACCCCCGACCACGTTGATGGTGCCTAACAGCACGGCCAGGAAGGCGATCACCGTGCCCAGCGCGCCATGCACACCAGCGGCAATCGACAGGGCGCCCACCAGGACGATGCCGTGGATGGCGTTGGTCCCTGACATGAGTGGGGTGTGCAAGGTGGCCGGCACCTTGGATATCAGGTCGAAGCCGATGAATACCGCGAGCACGAAAATGAAGACGCCGATCAACAGCGTGCCGCCGAAAGCGTTCATGACTTGCTCACCAGTACTTTGCCGTCGTGGGTGACGCAGGTAGCTGAGACAACCTCATCGTCAAAATCCGGCTGCAGCTGGCCCTCCTTGATGAGCGCGAGGGCAAAGCGGGTGACGTTTCGGGAGTACAGCTGACTGGCGTGGTAGGCCATGCGCGAGGGGAGGTCCAGTGGACCCAGGATCCAGACACCATCTTTCTCTATCTCCTTCCCCGGCTGGGTCAGCTCGCAGTTGCCGCCCGCCTCGGCGGCCAGGTCGACCACCACCGAGCCGGGCCGCATCTTGGCCACCGCCGCCATGGTCACCAGCAAGGGTGCTCGTCGCCCGGGCACCAACGCTGTGGTGATGACCACGTCGGCCTCGGCGACCTCGCGCGCCAACGCCTCCTGCTCCCGCTTCTGGGATGCGGCGGAAACCTCGCCGGCGTAGCCGCCCTGTCCCTCAGCCCCCTCCACCGGCTCACCAACCTCGACAAATTGGGCTCCCAAGCTCTCGATCTGCTCTCTCACCTGGGGCCGAACATCGAAGGCCCGGACCACCCCGCCCAATCTTCTGGCGGTGGCGATCGCCTGGAGCCCGGCGACCCCCGCCCCCAGAACCAGTACCCGGGCCGGGGTGACCGTGCCCGCAGCCGTCATCAGGAGTGGGAAGAATCGGGGTAGCCGGGTCGCCGCCAAAAGCACGGCGTGGTAGCCGGACACGGTGCTCATGGAGGAGAGAACGTCCATGTCCTGGGCCCGGCTAATGCGGGGCAGGCGCTCCAGACTGAAGGCGCTAATCCCTCGTTTGGCGAGCTGCTCCAAGAGTTCGGGCTGGTTCAGTGGCTGCAGCATCCCCACCAGCAGTGATCCCTTGCGAATCAAAGCCACCTCGGTTGACGACGGCGGTCGCACGGTGAGGATCAGGTCGGCGGTCGTCAGCACCTGGCGCTGGGTGCCGAGCACGGCGGCTCCGACATCGCGGTAGGTGGAGTCGGGAAAGAAGGCGGTCTCGCCCGCGCCCTTCTGGATTGCCACGTCGGCCTTGGCGGCAATCAGGCGGGCGGCGGACTCCGGCACCAGGGCGACCCGGCGCTCATCTGCGGCGACTTCGGTGACCACCCCGATGCGCATCGGGCGACTGTACAAGCCCTCGGCCTGCAATAGCGAGAAATCCGCTTCCTGCCCGGGTCCGTCATCCTAGCCAGGTGCCGGGGATCGAACCGTACTTGCGAAGGATGCTGCACGGGTGGCAGCCGATCGTGGTGGCCAACCGCCCACCGGTCGAGAGCCAGCTCGGCCCGGGTGGGGCGGAGCGGATCACCCGAGGTGGTGGCGGCCTGGTCACCGCCATGTCGGCGCTGGCCCAAGCCAGCAACGCGCCCTGGGTGGCGGTCGCCCGCGGCGACTCCGATGCCAGGCTGGCCGCCAAAGCAGACGAGGAGGGGATCGTCCGAGTCGACTCCGAGGACGGAAACAAGTTCCAGATCGCCTACATCCACCCCGAGACGGAGGCCTACGACCTCTACTACAACGAGATCAGCAATCCTCTGCTCTGGTTCATCCAGCATTATCTCTGGGATCTGGGCCGGGAGCCCATCCTCGACTCCCGCACCGAGCATGCCTGGCGCGACGGCTACGTCAAGGTCAATGCCGAGTTTGCCGAGCGGGTCGTCGCCTTGGCGGAGAAGGCCAGCGGACGGCCGCTCATCCTGAGCCAGGACTATCACCTCTACCTGCTGCCGGGAATGGTTCGTCAACGGCTTCCCCAGGCTCACCTGCAGCACTTCATCCACATTCCCTGGCCGACGCCGCAGTACTGGAAGGTCCTCCCTCGGCATATGCGCGACGGCATTCTCAGCGGCCTGCTGGGCAGTGACGTGGTCGGACTGCAGACATCCCTAGACGTCCGCAACTTTCTCCTCACCTGCGAGGAGAACCTGGGACTGGCGGTCGACCACCGCCAGTCCACCGTGTTCTTCGAGGGACGCAGCGTCTGGATCCGCGCTTATCCGATCTCCATCGATGTCCGCGCCCTGGCCGAGCTCACCACCCATGAGGAGGTGCTCCGCCAGGAGGAGCTGATCGCCGCCTGGCGCCCGGAGTTCCTCATCCTCCGGGTCGATCGAACCGACCTTAGCAAGAACATCGTCCGCGGCTTCCTCGCTTACGAGCGGCTCCTGGAGAGCCATCCCGAGCTGCGCGGACGGGTCATCTTCTGGGCCCTGCTCCAGCGCAGTCGCCAGAACGTCGATGCCTACCGCTCCTACCTGGGGGCCCTGGTGAGCGCCGCCGCCCACGTCAACCGGCGCTTCCAGACAGGCACCTGGATGCCAATTCGCCTCGAAGTGGAGGAGAACATCTTCAAAGCGGTCGCCGCCTACAAGTCCTACGACGCCCTGCTCGTCAACCCCATCTATGACGGCATGAACCTGGTCGCCAAGGAGGGGGTGATCTGCAATACCAACGACGGAGTTCTGGTACTCAGTGAGAACGCCGGCAGCTACGAGGAACTGGGGACCGAGGCGCTCACCATCAACCCCTTCGACATCGACCAGACGGCGGAGGCCCTCCACTCGGCCCTGACCATGCCCAAGCGGGACCGCTCCACCAGGGCCCGGCACATGCGCCAGACCGTCCGCAAGCACGACATCGTCCGTTGGATCACAGCCCAGCTCCAGGACCTCAATGAGCTGGTGGCTCGCTGACCCAGCGGTTCGCCGGATTCAGGCCGCCTTGGCCAACTCTTCCGAAACCCCGTTGAGCAGCTTGGCCCACTCCTCCGGTCCCTCCAGGCATACGTCCGCCTCCTCGCGGACCTGATCTGGGGTCTCGGGGCTGAGAACGCCGAAGGCGACCGCCAGTTCCAGGTCCCCCGACCAGCGATGCAGTTGGACCATCGCCGGCAGGTCACCCAGATCGTCTCCGGCGAAGACACAACCTCGAGGGGAGATGCGCTCCAAGAGCTGCACCAGCGCGGTCCCCTTGTCGCCGGCGTGACGATCGCGCAGCTCGAGCACCCTCCGGCCCCGGAGTAGCTCCAGCTCCTCCCGTCGGGAGACGCTGGAAAGACGGCCGCGCAGTTCCAGACCGGCGGCGTGGCGGTCGGGAGCGTTGCGGTAGTGGACCGCCACGCCCAGGGTCTTGACCTCGACGTCGACTCCGGGCAGATCGGCGAGCGAGTCGGTTAGCTCTTCGGCGATGCGCTGCAGCCGGCGGGAGGGNNTTGGAGGCCGGCAGCGGGAGGCGGCCAGAGCCCGCCTCCCGCCACGGCTCCAGGCCGTAGCTTCCCAGGAGGAGCACCCCGGGCAGGGGACACTGGACGAACAGGTTGGCCAGATCACGGCCGCTGATGACGGCGACCGGGGTGCGCACTGCGAGGGCGGTCAAGGCGGCGGCGGCTTCCGGCAGGGGCCGGGCCCGGCGCGGGTCCCGGACGACCGGAGCCAGGGTCCCGTCGAAGTCGGTCGCCACCAGCAGGCTGCCCGAGCGGGCCAGGCGCACCAAGGGGGCGGCCAGTTCCGCGAGGGACTGCGGATAAAGGACCGACACAACTTGATGATATGCGGCGCAGAAGCGCAAGCCCCGATCCGCTACGCTGCAGAGATGGTCAGCCCTGAAGCTCCCGAGCAAACTGTCGTGGAGCTTGTCCACGGCCTGACGGGTGATGTCCGCCAGCTGGTGACCGACGAGGTCGCCCTCGCCAAGGCGGAACTCAAGGCAGCCCTGAGAAGGGCGATCCGGGTGGCCCTGGGAGCGGTGGTGGCGCTGCTCGGCCTGGGGGTTTTCCTGATCTTCGCCCTGGTGACGCTGGTTGAGTGGCAACCCAATCACACCCTGGTCGCCGGGGTCGTCGCCGTGGCCGGGCTCGTCCTACTGCTCCTGGGCGGAGTGGTGATCCGGACCAACCGTCGGCTCTGGCCGTTCAAAGAGACCAAGGCCAGTCTGGAAGAGGACTTTGAGTGGGCACGTCAGCTGAGCAAGCGCGTCAAGCCGTAGTCGCCACGCGCGAGCGTATGGAGGTAGGCGCCGACCTCCTCGAGGCACGCCTGCGCTACGATCTTGATCCCCGCCAACGCTTGCGCCGGGACGGCGTCAAGCTGGCCGCGGGACTGGCCGTGGTGGTGCTGGTCGGCGCCGTCTACGTGGTCCGCTCTCGAAGGCATCGGCGGGCAGAGAAGCCGGCCGACGTCGACTGGATTGCCGAGATGCCCAAAGAGTGGCGGGAGCGGCTCCAGGAGTTGCTCGCCGAGGCGGCCGACCGAGGCGACCTTCCCAGCCCGACTGGGCGTGCTACCAAGGGCGGACGCCGGTCGCTGGCCACCAGCCTGGCCCTGCGAGCTGCCCGCATGGCGGCCCCGGTGGTGATGTCGGCGGCAGCGGAGCGGATCGGGCGCCGGCAGGCGGCCAGCGCGCCCGGGAGCAGGGAAGGCTAGGACCCGGTGCTCGACTCCTCGGTGCCCAACCAGTAGAGGTGGGACCGGCGGCGCTGCAGGATGGCGCTCAGGATGAGGAGCACGTAGCCGCCCACCAGCAGAGAGATCCAGAGAATCGAGGCGTCCCTGGGGTACTGCGCCGAATCGACGAAGGCGAGCACTGTTTCGCCGGCGATTGCGGTGGAGAGAGCAGCCACCACCAGGCGCCGCCCGGTCCGCCGCTTGAGCAGCATGAGCGCGCCACCGAGCACGGCCACACTGGCGGCGGTGACGTCGAGCAGGAGTCCAATCAGCCGGAGCACCACCGGCCAGAAGTAGATGATCCCGTGGGAGAGCAACGGTGACGCCGTCTGCGCCGCCAGGTACAACTCCGAGCCGGTGAATACGCCCGCCGCTGCCGCCAGCCCGAGAGCGGCTGCGCCGAGGGTCCTCGTCCCAACCAGGAAGCGCATCAGCGACATGGGAACCACGGGAACGTTCATCGGGCCTCCGCTCGGTCGGTGAACTCGCCGAGCGAGTCCTGATCGTAGACCGTGGATGGGTCATACACGAGGAATCGGCCCCCGTCAAGACCCCTTGCCGCAATCGAAGCTGAAGGAGACGCTCCGAGCCGGTCAGCCTGAGCTTCAGGGACTCCCTGGTACGCCCTCAGCGCTCACTCATAGCGGAGAACTTCCAGGGGCCGGACCCGGACCGGTCGCCAGGCGACCAGCGCCGCCGTGCCAACCGCGACCGCGATAGCACCCAGAACGATCGCCAGCGCCAGAGGGGTGGGGATACCCAGGTT
>PLDE01000223.1 GCA_003135035.1 Candidatus Dormiibacterota bacterium
AGGCCGGGATCAACTTCTTCGATACCGCCAACGCCTACGGCCGATCGATCAAGTTCGGCTTCACTGAGGAGATCATCGGCAGATGGTTTGCCCGGGGGGATGGTCGGCGCGAGAAGGTGGTGCTGGCAACCAAGCTCTATGCCAGCTCGAGCGAGTGGCCCAACGACGGCGGCTTGTCCGCCCGGAACATCCGCCAGGCCTGTGAACCCCATTTGAGGAGATCTGGGAGGCGTACGAGGTACTCCGCCAGCAGGGCAAGGTGATCTACGCCGGCTCCTCCAACTTCGCCGGCTGGCACATCGCCAAGGCCCAAGAGCAGGCCCGCCAGCGCCACTTCCAGGGCCTGATCAGCGAGCAGTCGCTCTACAACCTGCTCACCCGCGATGTCGAGCTGGAGGTGCTGCCCGCCTGCCGAGACTATGGCCTGGGCCTGATTCCCTGGAGTCCCCTCGGGTCGGGGATCCTGGGCGGCGCGCTCCAGAAGCAGCGCCAGGGGCGGCGCTCAGACAAGCACGTCCAAGACCAGGTCGAGAAGCTTCGGCCCCAGCTCAAGGCGTACGAGGCTTTCTGCCGCAAACGAGGGGAGCACCCCGCTTTGGTCGCTTTGGGATGGCTCCTGCATCAGGACGGAGTGGCGGCGCCGATCATCGGGCCGCGCACCCTCGAGCAGTTGGAGTCTGCCAACGGGGCTACCCAGGTCAAGCTCAACAAGCGCGACCTGGAGGAGTTGGATCAGATCTTCCCCGGCCCGGGAGCGCCCGCTCCTGAGGCATACGCCTGGTAGGCCCGTAGGGCCAGTCGCCGGCACCGCCATCTTTTAGGCAGAGGACTTGACCCGTCGTGTAGGTGTATGTATACTGCCGCCATCTACCAACATGTATGAGAGAGAGGTCCGATGTTGAGCGCTGTCAAGTCCAAGTCCACCAAACCCGAGAAGAGCCCGGTCGCGACCTTCCTCTTGGTCTTCCTGCTCGATCGGACGGGCAGCATGGCGAGCTGCTACGCCGCCACCGTCTCCGGGTTCAACGAGTTCCTGCATGGTCAGCAGAAGGAGAAGGCAGGCGAGGCGGCCATGACGCTGGTCCAGTTCGATCGCTACCGCAGGGAGGATATCTGCCAGACGCGCTATCGGGCGACCAAGCTGAGCCGGGTTGCCGATCTGGGCAGTCGGCAGAACCCCTTCCAGCCGCGGGGCACGACTCCTCTCTTCGACGCCGTGGGGGAGACGATCCAAGCCACTGACGAGGTCGCTCGTCAATACGACCACGTCCTTTTCATCATTCAGACCGACGGCTATGAGAACGCCAGCCGGGAATACTTCCAGGGGCAGGTCTTCGACATGGTCGGCGAGCGGCGGGAGCAGGGCTGGGACTTCGTCTTCCTCGGCGCAGACGTTGATGCCTACCAGCTCGGCGGAACGCTCAACGTTCCCGTGGGCAACACCGTGAGCTACGCGTCGGGGAGCCAATCCGCTCAGGCTTTCGGAGCTCTGGCCGGGACGGCTAGCCGGTACCGGAGAAGCCGCGGAACAAGCGGAGGCGCGACCGCGGCTCTGGCCGATGCTCCCGTCGCCCGCCCCGCCGATGGTGAGTCGGGGCGGAATACCAGCTCTCCGAATTGACCTCTGGAAACCGCGAGGATCCCGCCTGGCTGCGGCCCCGAGCGATGCGCAGCGCCAGCCCTTTGAACAAGACGACCGTGTACTTGGGCGGCGACCTGATGGCCCGCGTCTACGATCTGCGCAGCCGGGGGGTTGACATAAATGTCAGCAAGGTTTGCCAGCTGGCGATTGAGCAGGCGCTCCAGGAAGCGGAGGGGTTGACGCCGTAGGTGTTCGGCTGATGGCGCGATCCCTGTCAGCCAGGACGCCGGAGACGGCGGCTGCACGGCGAGCGACGGCCGGAATTGGCTGAACCCCGCCAACCGGTGTCAGCTCAGCTCCCCTTACCTCCCGCCAACGGTGCGGTGTAGGTGATCTGCTCATCCCCCAGGTTGCAGGAGGGAGTGACGGTGGTCGCGGAGTATTGGAAGGTGCAATGCGACTTGCCGTACCAGCTGGGGGCCTCCACGGGTCCTCCCGCCACCAACAGCTGCTTGGCCTGGGCGCAGGATAAGCCGACCACCTGCACGTCCGAGTCGGGGCCGAAGGCGCCAGCGATCGTGCCGCAGGACACTGCCACCCAGATGACAAACAGCTTTTCCGCGGATGACCTACCAGAGCTGACCTTGAGGATGAAGATAGCGCTCTTGCTCCCCGGGTTTGGTACGCCAGAGACGACACCGGCGGCTGCCGAGTAGGGGTCAGGGTCGAGCGCAAGACCCGCCGGGGGGCTGCCTAGGGGCAGAGACCACGCGTAGGCGCCCCTGCCTCCCACCGCCTGGAACTGGAAGGAGTACGGAGTTCCCACCACCGCGTCGTCAGGCACCACGATCGTGCTGGGACTGGTGATCTGGAGCATCGTGCTCGCCTGGTGCGAAGAGGACGTCGCACCGGCGGCCAGCGCCCAGAGGGTGAAGGTCTGCTGGGCGACTTGGCCGGCCGCACTCACCTGCACTATGAAGGGACCGCCTTCACTGGCGGCTTGAGCACTCCCGGCAATGGTTCCGTTGGAGTAGAGAGAGAGCCCGGGAGGTAGCTTGCCGCTGACCAGAGACCAGCTGTAGAGGCGCTTGCCAAGCCTCCGGTAAAGAGCCGGGTCATTCCCCGGGCCGCTCGCGTCCAAGTCGAATCCATAGGTCTGACCGACGGTGGCGTTGGGTGGCGATGAAGATGTGCTCGGGGTGGTGATGGTCAGGGGATTGCTGACCGGGTGGGACGACGTAGTTGCGGGACTGGGAAGTTCCAGCCAACTGAATGGGGTGGGAGCGGAGGGCAGTC
>PLDE01000074.1 GCA_003135035.1 Candidatus Dormiibacterota bacterium
GGCAGGAGCTTCGGGATGGGCTTACCCAGGAGCTTCTTGACCGTGTTCGCAACGGGAGTCCGGCGTTCTTCGAACAGTTGGTGGTCGACCTCTTGGTGCAGATGGGGTATGGCGGTTCCCAGGCGGACGCCGCCCAGGTCGTAGGTGGTTCAGGAGACGGTGGGATCGATGGCGTGATCAAGCAGGACCGGTCGGGCCTCGACGCTGTCTATGTCCAGGCGAAGAAATGGGACGGAACGGTGGGTCGGCCCGAGGTACAGGCCTTTGCAGGGGGACTTGATGGCCGCCAGGCGAGCAAGGGGGTGATGATCACCACGTCCTCCTTTTCCTCGGAGGCCAGGAACTTCGTAGACAGGATCGCCAAGCGGATCATCCTCATCGACGGTGAGACTCTCGCCAGATACATGATCGAGTTTGGGGTCGGGGTGGCTACAGCGCGGACCTACGACGTCAAGCGGGTGGATCTTGATTACTTTGAAGACGTCTGATGCGCCCCGATACAAACCTGGGTGGTCGGTAGCCAAAAACGTAGCCAAATTAAGTCGTGGGAACTCAACCACCCACAGCTACCAGATTTGGGAGGGCACGGCCGAGATCCAGCGCTTGCTGATCGCCCGAGCCGTCCTCGGGATCAGAATCTGAGGTAACAGCGGGCCGGCGGGCGAGCTCAGCCGACCCGACTGCTGGCCGGTCAGCGGCCCAGGATGGCGGCCAGATTGAGAGGCTTATGAGGCGCCTTGAGGTGGAAGTTCTTGCCGAAGTCGGAGAAGTTCACGTAGCCGGCGGTTGACTGCACCCAGCGCAGGGGATAGGGCCTGCCAGTGGTCGCTACGTAGAAGGTCTCGGCGGGCGGCTCATGGACGGCCACGGCGGGCCTGCCCGCCAGCGGATCGGCCTTGCCGCGAACCGCGGTGGCATCCCCCTTGGTGAGCTCGCCGGCCAGACCGTGAGCTGAGGTCAGCTCCCCGAAGGCAAGGGTGAGCTCGGCCGCGGTGGGGCTGGTGGCGGCGATGAAAACCCAGCGGTCGCCCAGATCCGCCTGCAGACTGGCTCCGCCAACCTGGCGCCACAGCGTCTTGCTGCGAAAGTAGTCAACTCCGCCCAGTTCTTCCGCCTGGAAGGCGACTGTCGCCGAGGCGAAAGTCCCTCCCCCCCGATGCGGACCTTCGATCTCAAAGGTGATCGAGGCTGGGCTAGAGTTCACGGTACTGGCGGCCCGGATCTCGAAGCTGCGAGCGGAGCCGAGTGCCGCTCCGGCGGCTTCCAGGATCTCCTTGCCCGAATCCTTTTCAATCCCATTCGAGGCCGGAGCGCAGGAGCAGAGGATCAGCGCCGCCCCCAAGCCGACGGCGACCAGAACCAGCCAGGGGCGAGCCAAGCGGGGTGATCCAGCGACCAGGGACGAGAGAGGGGTCAATTGGGATCCTAGTGCGCAGAACCGCCACTTCCTGGGTGATTCCTGGCCGCGACGACTGGCCACGACCGCCTATCCGCTGCTATCGACCAGCGCATCCTAGCCGAAGCCAAGCGGCTCCGGCCTCCGCGATTCGAGACGTCCGAAGTGGGGCCCGGAGAGGTGCACCCGGATGGCTACACTCGGGCCGATGGCCATGTTCGACCTCTCCGGCAAGGTGGCTCTGGTGACGGGGGCGTCCCGGGGTCTGGGCCGGGCCGACTGCCTGGCGCTGGCCCGGGCCGGGGCGGACGTGGTGGTGACGGACATCCTGCTCGAATCCGATCCCCACCTACTTCAGGTGGCCGAGAAGACGTCCAGCGTGCTGGCCCAGGTGATGGCAGCCCAAGACGTCGTTTACGCCGAGCAGACCGCCGAGGAGATCCGCCAGCTGGGGCGGCGCTCCAAGGCCTACCAGATGGATGTCACCAACCGCAAGCAGGTGTATTCGGTGATCGCCGAGGCGGCGGCAGAGTTCGGCGGCATCGACATCCTGGTCAACAACGCCGGCAATATCGACCATCTCGGGCAGCTGGTCGACCAGTCACCAGAGCTCTGGGAACGCGACCTGCAGGTCAATCTGAGTGGTGCATTCAACTGCACCCAGGCAGCCTGGCCCCACCTGCGCGAAGGGGGCTTCGGCAGGCTCATCTTCATGTCCTCGGTGGCTGGCACCCTGGGCGGATTCGGGCAGGCCAGTTACAGTGCCACCAAGGCGGGGTTGCTGGGTCTGATGCGCTCAGCGGCTTTGGAAGGGGCCCGTCACGGGATCACCAGCAACGCCATCGTGCCCGGTGTCATCGCCACCGAAGCGTTCAACACCAGCCCACCCGGCATGCGCGAGCGGATGGTTCTGCGTACCGCCATGCGCGAGGCGGGCCAGCCCGAGGACGTGGCACATGCGATTTGTTTTCTGGCCAGCCCGGAAGCGGGATACATCACCGGAGTGGCGCTGCCCGTGGCCGGAGGAATCGATCTCTTCACCTTTTGAGGTGAGCCAACGGCTCAAAGTGGTCCCTAATTCGCGTCTCGCCTGCTATAGTGGCGGCCGCCAGACGAAGTCCCGGGCGGCGATTCGAGGCACCACCGAGCAGTCCTGGCCAGTACCCGATTTGGAGGATGCTCGGAGTGAGTCTCGCCGACGTTACCCTGACCTGCCGTGAATGCGGCTCGGAGTTCATCTTTACTGCCGGAGAGCAGCAGTTCTATCAGTCCAAGGGACTGGTCAATCAACCGACTCGGTGCCAGCCCTGCCGTCAACTGGCCAAGGCCTCGCGCCAAGGATCCAACGGTTACGCCTCATCGGGTCCGCGCCCGCCACGCCAGATGTTCGACGTGGTCTGCGCCGACTGCGGCAACATGACCCAGGTGCCCTTCCAGCCTAAGTACGACCGTCCGGTCTACTGCAGTAACTGCTTCGAGAACCACCGGGCCACGCGCTAATCCCGGAGCGGCTGGNNAGCGCGGCGGGCGCCAGGCGGCGCAGGGTGGCAAAGCTCTCATCCAGGGTCTCTGGGTCTACAGCACTGACACGGATGGTCACGCCGTCGCTTTGCGGATATGACCCGAAGCTAGCCTGGGGGTAGGTGACTTCTAACTCGGTGAGCACCGGAAAGAAGGTCGACTCGGCGACGCCGGGGAAGAAGAGCTCCCGATAGCGCCGCCCGCCGGCGCCCTGCAGGTAGATGGGGGCGATCTCCTCCTGGAAGATTGCCTGCAGTTCAGCCGGAACCCCCGGCAGAACGAAGAGCCAGCGGTGCGCTCCCATACCGGGGAGCGGGATGGCCAGCGGCGGTGCCCCTCCCACGGGGTTGCGCAGGACGGTGGCTCCCTTGGGTATCAGCGCCATCTTCAAGGTGCCGGGGTTGGGTTCGGGACTGGGTGCGCGCCCCTCCCGAAAGCGCTGGGCGACCCGTGACCTCACCCGGGCCAGAACCGCCGGATCCCCCACCAGCGGCACCTCCAGCAGCTCAGCGACTGCCGCCATGGTCCGGTCGTCCGGTGTGGGCCCGAGCCCGCCACAGCAGAAGACCCGCTCGGCCTCCCCGGCGATCGCCGTCTGCAGTTCTTCAACGATCAGCGGGATCTGGTCGGGCACGACCACGATCCGGGAGCAGGGATAGGCGGTCCCACTGAGCCGGCTGGCCAGCCAAGCCGAGTTGGTGTCCGAGGTATGACCGGAGAGGAGTTCGTCTCCCACCGCCACGATCCAGCTGAACAGAACGATTCCCCTTGATGATCTCGTCGGTGGCACCTGCGCTGCCCCGCAGTGCGAATCATGCCCCTCGGTGACCGAGATGCACCAG
>PLDE01000174.1 GCA_003135035.1 Candidatus Dormiibacterota bacterium
CTCACCGAGACGGCCCAGGTCGACGGCTGCCCGAAGACTGCGGGCGATCAGACGCTGGATCTCCTGGGAGCGGCCTTCGACCCGATTGCCGCGCTCCCGGGGACTGCGCTCGTGGGTCGACCTCGGCAGCATTCCATACTCGGCAGTCACCCAGCCCGCCCGCGAGCCGCGCCGGTGGGCCGGCACCCGGCCTTCGACGGTTGCCGAGCAGAGGACGGTGGTCGCGCCCATGGTGATCAGGGCCACTCCCTCAGCCCAGCTCCGCACCGAGGTGTCGATCACGATCGGGCGGAGTTGGTCGACAGCCCTACCGCCCAGCCGCTCCATCAGCGGTGCAGGCCGTGGGCGATGACCAGCACGCTCAGCTCGTAGAGCAAGATCAAGGCGACGGAGAGAAAGGTGGGCGTGAAGGGATCGGCACCCGGGGTAACGATCAGGGCCACCCCGACGATGACGAAGTAGGCCGGCTTGCGCCAGCGCCGCAGCTTGGCGCTGCTGAGAATTCCCGCCGCCCCCAAGGTGCAGAGAACCACCGGCATCTCGAAGGTGACGCCGAAGATGAGCACCACCAGCGCCAGGAAGGTGAGGTAGGCGTTGAGGTCGGGCAGATACACGGCATCGCCATTCAGGAAGGTGGCCAGGAAGGTGAGTCCGACGGGGAGAATGAAGTAGGCAAAGAGGCCGCACAAAGCGAAGAAGAAAAGCGCGCCAAAGATGAAGGGAAAGGCCAGGTTGCGCTCGCTGCGACGCAGTCCCGGCCTGACGAAGGTCCAGATCTGCCAGACGGTGATCGGCAGCGAAAGCACGATGCCGGCGGCGGCGGCGACCTTGAAGGGAATCGAGAGCCCCTCGATGGGGCTGGTGACCACTACTCGCTGACCGAAGGGAGAGTGGGTGTGGCTGAGGGCGAGGTGCAGGGGGCGCTCCAGGATCCAGATCATTTGATGGTTGAAGACGAAGGCGACGCCGGTGGCAAGTACCCAGGCGACCAGGCTGATGAGAAGAACCCGGCGCAGTTCCTCAAGGTGCTCGATCAGGGTCAGCTGGCGCTCGTCGGCAAGAGGCTCACTGGTCTGGGATCGAGCAGAACGTCCAGCTCCGGCCATCCGTCCGGTGGCCAAAACGCTAGCCCTCGCCCCAGATCCAGCCCGCCGAAGCACTGACCAACCCGTTGCATGTTGGGGCTAGCGGCGCCGACCCCTGGTCTAAACCGATCACTGCGGATGCCTCCGGGGGCGCCGGCGATGGTGCCCGGAGTATATCAGCGGCCCCAATTCACCTCCGCAGCAGGTCACTTCGAAAACAGCGGCGCCAAAACCGAGCTCAGGCAGCCTCCAGAGCAGCCATACCGGCGTCGAAGGCGCTCACCACCAGATCAATGTCGGCGGGCTCGTGACGGAGTGATAGAAACAGCGACTCGAAGGGGGACGGTGGCCAGAAGACACCCCGCTGGAGGAGCTCCCAGTGGACCCGAGCGAACGCCTCGCGGTCCGCCTCAAGGGCGCTCTGGTAGTCGGTCACGGCATGACCTGAAAAGTAGACGGTCAGCATCGAGCCCTGGCGGTTGATCTGCAGAGGGCATCCCCGGCGCTGGGCAGCGCCCAGAATCCCTGCCTCCAACTGCGCTCCCAGGGCCTCCAGTCTTTGGTAGCTGTCGCCCTGGTCCAGTTCGCTGAGGACGGCCAGGCCGGCGGCCACGGCCAGCGGATTGCCGCGTAGCGTCCCCGCCTGATACACGTTTCCCTCGGGCGCCAGCTGGTACATGAGGTCACGGCGGCCCCCGAAGGCCCCGACCGGCAGGCCGCCACCGATCACCTTGCCCAGACAGGTCAGATCGGGAGTGATCGAGAAGAGGCCCTGGGCACCGCCTCGGCCAACCCGAAATCCGCTGATGACCTCATCGAAGATGAGCAGGCTGCCGTGGCGAAGTGTGAGCTGGCGGATCAGCTCGAGGTAGCCCGCTCGGGGAAGGACGACACCCATGTTTCCCGGCACCGGCTCGACGATCACGGCGGCAACCTGGTCGCCCGAGCGCGCGAAGAACGCTGAAATGGCCTCCTCGTCGTTGAAAGGGAGCACCGCGGTGTCGGCGACGGTGCCCTGGGGCACCCCGGGGGAGCCCGGGAGAGAGAAGGTCGCGACCCCAGATCCGGCCGACGCCAGGAGGGAGTCACTGTGGCCGTGATAGCAGCCGGCGAACTTGACCAGGAGGTCTCGCCCGGTTGCTGCCCGCGCCAGGCGGATGGCGCTCATGGCCGCCTCGGTGCCGCTGTTGACCAAGCGCACCATCTCCAGGCTGGGCATGCGCCGAGCGATCTGCTCGGCGAGCTCGACCTCCGCCTCGGTGGGGCCGCCAAACGCCTCCCCCAGCGCCAGCTGTTGGCTGATCGCAGCCACGACCTGGGGATGGAGGTGGCCCAGGATCAGAGGGCCGTAGGCGAGCACCAGATCCAGATAGCGGTGCCCGTCGATGTCGTAGAGGAACTGCGCCTCGGCGCGATTGAAGAAGGGTGGAGTGCCGCCCACGCCGCGAAAGGATCGAACCGGGCTGTTGACCCCTCCCGGCAGGGATTGCCGGGCGCGGGTCATGGCCGCCTCCGATCGCTCCAGGGAGAAGCCCTGGCCTTGGCTCAGGGGAGCTGCTCCCGGACGGTTATGTTCATCAAGTCCCCTTTCTTCACCTTGGCCGCGATGTTGAGGCCGGAGACCACCTCGCCAAAGAGGTTGTAGCTGGCGGGCAGGCTGAAGGACGACAGGGTGATGAAGAACTGGCTGCCGTTGGTGTTGGGCCCAGCATTGGCCATGGCCACCGATCCCGGTTGATAGGCGCTGCTCTTGTAGAGGGGACTGACCACTTTCTCGTCGTCGAACTTGTAGCCGGGGCCGCCGGTGAGGTCGTTGTTGGGG
The DNA here is from genome assembly GCA_003135035.1 of Candidatus Dormiibacterota bacterium. Classification (GTDB taxonomy): domain Bacteria; phylum Chloroflexota; class Dormibacteria; order Aeolococcales; family Bog-877; genus Bog-877. The sequence goes on from PLDE01000174.1 coordinate 2,908, forward strand.
CTGCCCCCCTGGATCACCGGCCCGCCGGGAGCGGTGGATGGGTCTCTCCCCCAGCGCAAGCCATCAAAGAAATGGTTGCGCACCAGGGTCACGAAATTGTTCACCGTGTGGGGCGCCCAGCCGGGGACCAGGCAGATGACGATGTCGCCGTCGGCGGTGGCGATGGTCGCCTGGTAGAGGCGCTCGGAGTCGATCGTGAATGCGGGAGCCTTCGAGTAGTGGTGCACCGAGGAGGGCTGGTCCAAGGGTCCGAGCGGCTCGCTGAAGTTGGCGGTCGAGCAGTCTGCACTGGTCACAGGGGAGGTCCTCCTGGTGGCGGCCACGTTGATGAAATAAGCGCCCACTCCGACCACGGCGGCGACCAGCAGCCCGGCCAGAACTGCACTCGCCAACCGGCCGCTGCGAGACAGATTCACCCTGCCTCTTCCAGCCAGCGGCAGATGTCGCGGGCGAAGTAGGTGAGTATGAAGTCGGCCCCGGCTCGGCGCATGGCCAGGTGGGTCTCCAGCACGGTGTCCTTCAGCTCCAAGCCTCCGGCGGCCGCCCCTGCCCGGAGCATGGCGTACTCGCCGCTGACGCTGAATACCCCGAGGGGTTGGTCGAAGTGCTGCCGGGCATCGAGGACCACGTCCAGGTAAGGCAGGGCCGGCTTGACCATGAGCAGATCGGCGCCCTCCAGTACGTCCATCTCAATTTCTCGCATGGCCTCGCGGCGATTGGCAGGGTCCATCTGGTAACTGCGCCGGTCCCCGAACTGAGGCCGGCACTCGGCGGCATCTCGAAAAGGCCCGTAAAAGGATGAGGCGAACTTGGCGGCGTAGGCGAGGATGGCGGTCTGCTCGAGACCCGCCTCATCAAGGGCCGATCGGATCGCTGCCACCTGGCCGTCCATCATCCCTGAGGGAGCGATGACGTCGGCCCCGGCAGCCGCCTGGCTGACAGCAGTCTTGGCGTAGAGGGCGATCGTGGCGTCGTTGTCGACGTCTCCGTGCTCGGTCAGGACGCCGCAATGGCCATGGTCGGTGAACTCATCGAGACAGTCGTCGGCGATCAAGAGCAGGCTCTCCCCGACCGCCTGGCGCAGACGCCGGAGGGCCCGCTGAACCACCCCCTGCTCGTCCCAGGCGAAGGAACCCTGGGCGTCCTTGCGGGCGGGGATGCCGAAAAGGATAATCCCCGGAATCCCCAGAGCCACGGCTTCCTCAGCCACCTTGACGAGGGACTCGGTTGTCTCCTGGAAGACCCCAGGCATGGTCGGCACCTCGCGCCGGGTCTCGATCGCCTCGCTGACAAAGACGGGCAGGATCAGATCCCTGGCGCTGAGGGACGACTCGCGCACCAGGCTGCGCAGCAAGGGGTTACCGCGCAGTCGACGGGGACGTTCCTCGGGAAAACTCATGGTTGGCGATCATTCTCCGGTAAAGGGCCGAGGCGCATCTCCACGGCGTCGACCAGGCCCGCCAGCGAGTGCTCCTCTGCGATCAGCCCGGGGGCCATTCCCGAGGCCTTGACCGCCGCCGCGGTAATCGGACCGATGCAGGCGATCAGAACGGATCCAGAGACCGTCTGTGGTCCCCATAGGGTCCGAAAGCACTCGACTGAACTGCCGCTGGTGAAGAGGATGCAGTCCAGGGCAGGGTCGGCCATGACCCGGTCGAGCGCCGAACGCGACCCCGGATCTGGGGTCATCCGGTACAAGTCGACCAGCTCCAGCTCCGCGCCGGCTCCTGCAAGGGCAGTCGGCAGAACCTCCCGGGCGCCCTGTGCCCGAGGCAGGAGCACCCGGCGCCCGCGGACTCCCTGAGCGAGCAGGTGCTCCGCCAAGGACTCGGCAATGTAGTTGCTTGGCAGAGACTGCACGGGCCATCCCGACTCGCGCACAGCGGCCGCCGTCCCGGGCCCAATCGCGAAGATCCGTACCGGCGGCCTGGACTCGGATGAACTCGGCAAGAGCAGGTGCACGGCGTTGGCGCTGGTGAAGACGACGTCGTCCCAGCGTCCCCGGCTGATCCCCTCTCCGAGTTCCCGCAAGCTGTCCTCATCGAGGAGGGCTTGCAGCCGCATCACCGGGACCGACACGGGCTTGGCGCCCCGACTCCGGAGCAGCTCGGTCAACTCCTCGGCCTGATGCGCGGCCCGGGTGACCAGGATGCGTCGCCCGGCAAGAGTTAAGGCGCTCAGCGGAGTTGGCCCGCCAGATCGACGGCCAGGTCGGAGATGCCGGTCAGCGCCGTCTCTCCACTGACCCGGCGAACCGGCGCGCCCATCTCAGGCGCCCAGGCGACCGTGAGCTGGGCCCGCTCCAGGCCCACCGGCTCGGCGAGCGCCCCCAGGGGAAGCTGGCAGCCGCCGCCCATCTGGGTCAGGACCAGGCGCTCCGCCTCGACGCAGCGGCGGGTGCTGAGATCATCGATCAGAGCTGCCATTTCGGCGAGGCGGGTACCCACCCGAGCCTGGATGGCGATGGCGCCCTGGGCAGGGGCCGGAGTGCACTCGCGCTGGGGGTCGAGTGCTCGCCCCTCCGCGAGGCGGCCGATCCGGAGCAGACCCGCCATAGCGAGGAGGCAGCCATCGAACTCGCCCGCCCGCACCTTGCTGATCCGGGTGTCGACATTGCCTCTGATGGTCGCCATTGCCAAGTCGGTGCGAAGGGCCAGCAGCTGGGCGGCGCGCCTCGGCGAGGAAGTGCCGATCCGTGCGCCCGAGGGCAGATCTGAAAGATAGGAACCTCCGCCCGCGACAAGCGCGTCCCGGGGATCGGCTCGGGCAAGGAAGGCGGCGATGACCAAGTCGGCGGCGATCTCGGTGGGCAGATCCTTGGCACTGTGCACGGCTCCATCCACCTGACCGGTGCGCAGCGACCGCTCCAGCCGGGATGTGAACCACCCCTCTCCGGGCTGATCCGGGGCGATCGCCGCCGGACTGAGGTCGCCATCGGAGTCCACGACCACGGTGGTGAACTTCTCGTCCGGAAACCTGGCTCTGAGGGCTGTCAGCGCCAACTCGGCCTGGACCCGCGCCAGTGCGCTCCCCCTGGTGGCGAGCGCGATCACTCCTC
>PLDE01000091.1 GCA_003135035.1 Candidatus Dormiibacterota bacterium
GGTCGACCAGGCCCCAGTGAGCTCGCACGCAAGGCACCAGCGACCCCACTTGGCCGAGGAGACAGATCAAGGCCACCTGGCGAAGAAAGGTCGACTTGCCTGCCATGTTCGGACCGGTCAGCAGCCAGATCCTCTCGCCTTCCCCCTCCATGAGCAGATCGTTGGGAACAAAGCGACCGGCGCCCAGACTGTCCTCCACCAGCGGGTGGCGCCCGCCGACCAGCTCCAGCGCCAAGCCCTCGTCGATCACCGGCATGACCCAGCCCTGCTCCACGCCGCGCTCGGCCAGAGCTTGGGTCGCATCCAGCTCGGCTAACGCCGAGGCTGCCCGACCGATCCGGTTCGCCTCCGCCGCGACCGCGGCAACGAGCTTCTGTAGGCAGTCGATCTCGCGCAGGATCCCCCTCTCCCGAGCACTCAGAACCACATTCTCGTGTTCCCGAAGCTCAGCAGTCACGTAGCGCTCGGCGCCCACCAGTGTCTGGCGGCGCACATACTCGGCGGGGATCTCATCCCGAGCAGCGTTGCGGACCTCGATGTAGTAGCCAAAGACCCGGTTGTAGCCGACCCGCAAGCCCTTGATTCCCGTCCGCTGGCGCTCGGCGTCCTCGAGCTTGGAGAGGAAGTCTCGGGCGCCCGAACTGGCGTCTCGGATCCGGTCCAACTCCTCGTCGAACCCCGACCGGATGAAGCCACCATCACGGACCTGGGCGGGCAGCTCGTCGCCCAGCGCCCGACCCAGCAGTCCGACGAGCTCGACCGGAGCCACTTCCAGGTCCAGCCGAATAGCCGCCAGGTGCGCAGAACCCACCCCGTCCAGGGCGCTTACCACCTCGGGCAGCTTGGCCAGAGTCGCCATCAGGCTCCCCAGGTCGCGCGGGCTGGCCGCGCCATANNCAGGGGGCCAGGGCGGCGCGCACCTGAGCGCGGACAGAGCTCGCGCCGACCAGCTCCGCGACGCCTGCTTGCCGCTCCCAGATCTCGCCAAGCGAGCTGAGCGGCTCCTGTAGCCAGCCCCGCAGTCGGCGCGCCCCGGCCGGTGTCAGGGTGCGGTCGATGAGTCGGAACAGCGAGGCTCCCCCGCTCGGCGATTCGAGCAGCTCGAGATTCCTGCGAGTTGACGCATCGAGGTTCATCGTCGCTCCGGCGACCCGCCAGTTGACCCGGAGAAAGGCCCCGTCGAGATCCAGTTCGACCTCGGCGCAGTAGGCTGCCAGTGCTCCCAGGGCCGCCAGGCATGGTCCAACCTCATCGGGGTCGTATGGCTCAGGAAGCTTCGCCCCCGTTCCGTGGAGGAGCGCACCTCCCCGGGCGGCGTCAAACTCGACGGGATCGCGGCGCGACACGGCCGTGCCGCTCGGGATGCCCGGGGGCACAGCAGCGTCATCTGGAATGAGCAGCTCGACCGCCTCCAACGCGGCCAAATGAGAGCCAACCCGGGGCGAGTTGATGCTGGCCGAGATGGTGCCCAGCTGGCAGCTTCCGGTACTTAGGTCGAGAGCCGCCAGCCCGACCCTCTCGCCGTCGGGGAAGAGCGCGACACAACGCGCCGTGGCCCCGGGGGACAGAAAGCCATCCTCGATCAAAGTGCCCGCTGTGAGTACTCGCACCACCTTGCGAGCCACCAGCTTGCCCGGCCGGGGAGTCTCTATCTGGTCACAGATTGCCAGCTTGAGCCCGGCATCGAGAAGCTTGCGAGCGTAAGGCTCCAGACTGTGGTGGGGCACCCCGCACATGGCGACGCGACCCGCCTTACCGAAGGCCCGGGCGGTCAGCGCCACCCCGAGGATGGGCGCCGTCCGCTCCGCGTCAGCACCGAATACCTCGAAGAAGTCGCCCATCCGGAAGAGCACCACACAATCAGGGTGGCTGCGTTTCGCGGCCCAGTATTGACGCACCGCCGGCGTGTCCGGCGTCTCCACCGTCCCCGTCGTCTCGGGCGTCACGGCGCCCCTGGGAGTCAAGCGGCTACGAGCTGCCAGGCGCTGGCCGAGGTGACCCGAACCGTGACCACCTCGCCCGGACCAGCCGGTTCCTCGAGCCAGGCCACTCGGTTCTGCCGAGTACGGCCAAATGCTCGCCCGTCGCTCCCGGTGCCTTCTACCAAGACCTCTACGGTCTGCCCTACCAGGGCCTGATTGCGCTCATCGCTAATCCTGCGCTGCAGTTCCAGCACCGCCTGCAGGCGTTCCTTCTTCACCGCCAAGGGGACGTCATCGGAGCGACGGTAGGCGGCCGTGCCCGGTCTCGGCGAGTAGGCCTGGATGTGAACGGTGTCGAAGCGCACCGCGGCCAGCATTTGCAGGGTGTCCTGGAACTCGGCCTCGCTTTCCCCGCAGAACCCGACGATCACGTCGGTACTAAGGGAGATTCCCTCGACCCTTGCCCGGGCCCGTTCCAGCACGGCCAGGTACTCAGCCACGGAGTATTCCCGCTTCATCCGACCCAGGCAGGAATCGCTGCCCGACTGCACCGGCAGGTGCAACTGCTCGCAGGCGGTGGGCAGATCTGCGATCGCGTCGAGCAGACGGTCGGAGGCGTTGCGGGGATGGGAGGTGAGGAAGCGGAGCCGTCGCAGCCCGGGGACGCGGTCAACCCTGGTCATCAGCTCGGCTAGACCGCTTCCGTCCTCAGGGCTCTCATATGAGTTGACGTTCTGGCCTAGCAGCGTGATCTCGACCACGCCGCGCTCCACCAGATGGCGCGCCTCGGCTTCCACCTGGGCCGCGGGGCGGCTGGACTCCCGGCCTCTGACGAAGGGCACGATGCAGTAGGTGCACATCTCGTTGCAGCCCAGAATCACCGGGAGGTAGGCGAAGAGGCGATCAGACGCAGGCAGGGGCACCGGTCCCTCCAGGGCCCCCTGGTAGAGGTCCCGAAGGCGGGCGAAGAAGCCCTCGGGCTCGCGCATATCGAAGACGTAGTCCAAGTGCCGAAAGCGCCGCAGCAGCGCCGAACCATGTTCCCCCACCATGCAGCCGGTCAGGGCAATCCCACGCCCCGGACGGGCGCTCTTCCATGCCGCCAGCTCGCCCAGATGGCTGCTCGCGCGATCTTCGGCATGCTGGCGGACGGCGCACGTCACCAGCACCGCCAAGTCCGCGTTTTCCAGTTCCACTCCCGGGACCATGCCCAGCTCAGAGAACTGCTCGGCCAGGCTGTCCGCGTCGGCACTATTCATCTGGCAGCCGACTTGCCAGATATTCACCCGAGGAGCACGATCGCCACTTACCGCGATGGGAGATCGCCGGGGACGGGCCTCCAGCAACGGCAGCGGGCTGAACACCGACCTGGGTCCAACCGAACCCGTCAGCGGACCTCCACCACAAGTCGCATACCCGTCCGCTCCTCACCGTCGATGGCGATGTCGATGAAGGATGGGATGCAGACCAGGTCGAGACCACCGGCGGCGACATATCCTCGGGAGATGGCGATCGCCTTCACCGCCTGGTTGATCGCCCCCGCCCCGATCGCCTGGATCTCAACCCGATGCTTGGTTCTGACCACGCCCGCAATCGCCCCCGCGACCCGCACCGGCTGCGAGGTAGCAGAGACCTTGAGTACTTCCACTGGGTTGGCGGCACTCCCGCCGGTGGGCGAAGTCGGAATTGACAAGTTGTCCAAGGTCCTGAAGTGTGATGGGGATTCTACGGCTAAAAGGCCAGCGGCGGACCACCGGGCGGCCAAGTAGCCGGATTTCGACGGCCCACCAACTGCCCGGCGAGGCTCACTGAGAGGCAAGCTACGACCGCCAAGGCGGTCAGCACGAGAAGGAAGGTACCTCGACTGAAATGCCCTGCCCCCCATGTTGCCGCCGCGGCCCCCAGAACCCTCCCGAGGCACATGCACCATTGGGCCGCGCCCATGGCCTGCCCGACTCCCTCGGCAGGCGTCTTGATTTGGATCCGATTTAATCCCCACACCTCCTGAAGGGCGCCGCTGCCGGCAAAGACCACCAGGGACGCGACGACCATCCCCGCCCCGAACATCAAGCCTACGGCGGCGGCCACCGCAAGGTGGATGTATCCGATTAGGACGACACCCCGCCGACGGACCTGGGGTATGCGGAGAGCCACTCCGCTTGCCACGATCGAGGCGGCTCCGACAATCACGTACATCACCCCGACTTGGTTAGTACGAAGACCAAAGGCGTAATGACCTAAGGGGACGAAGTAGACCTGGATGACACTCGCTAGGGCCGCTCCGACTGTTGCTTGCGCCACAAAGAGCCGGGTCGTCCGCTCGAAGAGCAACAGGCGAAACCCTTTCTGCAGGGATTTCCAAACTGGTCCACGGATGTATGCACTGCTCGTCCACGGCGTGGGTTGGCCCCCGATTCGAGTCAAAAGAACGGCTGAGATGAGGAAGGTCAGACCGTCGATGAAGATGAGCATGGTCGGAGCTAGGAAGATCAGGAGAATTGCGCCTATAGCTGGTGCGACAACCAGGGCACTCTCAGAGACCACAGATAGAAGGGTGCTCCCCGCAGCTAAGAAGTACGGCGGGAGCAAGACTGCCACGAGGCGGCGCCGCCCTGGGCCGTACAGTGCGGACGCGGCCTTGCTGGCAGCCACGGCGACGAGTACGAGGGCGAGCACATGTCCTTCGGCGGCGACGATGGTCAAGCCGGCCAGGCAGGCCCTCACTAGGTCAAGTGCAACCAAGCGACGCCGACGGTCACCGCTATCTCCGAGACGTCCCCCAATCGGAAGAAGGGCCAGGAGGGGTGCTGTGGTACAGACGAAGAGCAAGCCAACTGCCGTCTCCCCGCCCAGCTTGTAGCTGATGATGAGCAGCGCCGGTAGGGTGAGGAAGTCGCCGTACCAAGAGAACAAACCCCCTAGCCATAGCGCCCGGAAGCGCCGAAACGTGAGCGGTTCACGCCACCCAACCGCGTTCCGAGACACACGCTACCCCCGGTGACTGTCGACTCGGTGACTTCCGCAGGGTCAGTGTAAGGAGCGAGTTCTCGGGGGGCCCTGCTCAGGGGTGCTCCGCATAGGCTCCTCTGTACGCCTCTTTCACCTCCCCGGCGATCGCGTGAAGTGACCCTGCCGTCACTTAGAAGTGAGCCCTTCGTTACCGCACGTCCACTAGCGCTATATTCACGCCGAAGGGTTTCTGCGACAGGTGGGTCTGTGCAGAGCACGCAGCTAACGTCTTGGGAGACAATCATGAACACGTGGGACCTTTGGGAGTGGACCGACTGACGGTCTGACTAGCGTTGGAGGGCTTCCACCCTCCTCATGCTGATCAAAGAGAGAGCAGTTCCTCGGTGGGCTGCTCTCTCTTATTTGCAACTGCCATCAATTCATCGTCTGAGATGCTGTCGAACGCAGAAACTGCCTGGGGGTCGAACTGCGTGCCCGAGTTCCGGAGGACCTCAGCTCGGGCCTCAGCTACGGTCATTGCCTTTCGATAAGGTCGATCCGAGATCATCGCGTCGAATGCATCCGCAATCGTGAAGACCCGGGCAGCGAGTGGAACCGCATCGCCGGCGAGTCCGTTGGGATAACCCTTCCCGTCAAACCGTTCGTGGTGGGCAAGGATCACCTCGCGCGCTTTCTCCAACTGGCGAACGTCCGCGACCATCAGAGCCCCCAGGTGAGGATGGGTGCGCATAACTGCCCACTCTTCCTGAGTCAGGGGACCAGGCTTGTGGAGGATCGCGTCGGGAACACCAATCTTGCCGATGTCATGCAGCAGGG
>PLDE01000054.1 GCA_003135035.1 Candidatus Dormiibacterota bacterium
GTGACGTCCATAGTAGCGTTCGCTCGCATCACAGACCCTGGGCCGGTTTAGCGGAATGCCCGAAGGCGGGTGCGAGAGCGGCTGCGGCCTCCAATTCTCGGGTTGCGTCCTTGCTGTCCCCGCGAGCCGCGAGCAGGCGGCTGAGCTGAAGCGGCGTCATTCGGCGGGAATTATCCCTCGCCAGGCGAGGTAGGAGCCTCAGCCATAGCGCCATAGAGGTGGTGAGTTCTTATGTACTCGCCGACGCCCGGGGGAAGCTGGGCGTCACAGTTTTGGCCCCGCGCCAGACGCTCCCGGATGGTGGAGGCCCCGATGGCCGGTGCGGCGATGGTGATCACCTCCGCTCCCGCCACCGGCAACCCATGCCGCTGCAGGTCTGCCAGCACCTCCTCGCCTCGCGCCCGGGAGCCCTGTCGATCAAAGACCAGTAGTCGCACCTGGGTCATGAGCTGCCCTGCCAGCTTCCAGGAGGGAAGCCCCGCAGCGACGTCGGACCCGAGCGCCAAGTCGATCGCCGCCTCGGGACGCTGCTCGAGCCAGCGCTCGACGGTATTGATGGTGAAGCAGGGTTCGGGCTGCTCGACCTCCCAGCGGCAGACGCTGACGAGACCGTCGGCCAGGCTCCGGGTTGCCATCTCGACCATTTCCGCCCGCTCTTCGGGCGATGCCACCGGCGGGGAGCGGTGGCCGGGAATCCCTGTCGGCACGACCACCAGTTGGTGCCCCGTCTGCCGGCGCAGCTCCTGGATGACCGCAACGTGACCGAGGTGGGGAGGATCGAAGGTACCGCCGAAGAGGATCACCGGTGAGGACCCGCCCTCGCCGTCAGCTCGGGCTCGGCTCATCATTCCCCATGGCCGAAGGTGACGGCATCGGATCGGGATAGAAGGTGAAGGCTTCGACTCCGATCTGGATCTCATCGCCTTCTTCGGCGCCGGCGCGGACCAGGGCCGCCTCCACCCCGATCCTGACCATCTGGCGCTGCAGGCGCAGTACCGAGGAATCGTCGTCAAGGTCGGTCACCGCGACCAGCCTCTCCAGCGACTCACCTGCGACTCGGAACGTCTCCCCCACCCGCTCCACCGAGAACTCGCGGCTCAATCCCGGCGGCCCTTGATAGAGGTGGAATCCACCCGCGTCGCCAGCCGTGAGCAGGGACTCGGGGCGCTTACCGAGCAGCCCTTCCGCCTGGGCGAGAAGTTCCGGGCAACCGGCCCCGGTGGCGGCAGAGATGCCCAGTGCCGCAACCTCGGGAGCCAGCCTCGAAAGCCGGGCGACCAGGCGCGCGCCCTCCTCGGGGGCGAGCAGGTCGAGCTTGTTCAAAGCCAAGAGAGTCGGCTTGCCCTCGAGATCGGAACTGTGCAAACGGAGCTCGGTGGCGACCTGTCTCTGCGCCTCGACCATGCCCTCCTCCCCCAAGGTGGCGTCCACCAGGTGGATGAGGACCCGAGTACGCGCGAGATGCTTGAGGAAGGCTTGCCCCAGGCCGGCGCCGTCGTGGGCTCCCTCGATCAGGCCGGGGACGTCAGCGAGGGTGACCACCCCGCCGTCGGGCAGGTCCGCCACCCCCAAGTTGGGCGAGAGGGTGGTGAAGGGGTAGGCGGCAATCTTCGGTCGCGCCCCCGTGAGGCGGGCGAGCAGGGTCGACTTGCCTGCGTTGGGGAGGCCGACCAGTCCCACATCAGCGATGAGCCGCAGTTCCAAGCGAACCGAGCGGCTCACCCCCGGTTCACCAAGTTCTCGACGTCTGGGTGCCTGGTGCGTTGGGCTGGCGAAATGTACGTTGCCGCGACCTCCCTTGCCGCCCCGGGCGAGGATGGCACTGGCTCCGGATCGGTCCAGATCAGCCAGCAGCTGGCCACTGGCCACGTCCCACGCCAGGGTGCCCGGGGGCACCGTCAGAACTCGCGCCTCGGCGTCCGCCCCGTGTCGGTTGGAGGCACCGCCCGGCCCGCCGGCGGCCGCCCGGTACGTCCGTGCGACTTGGTAGCTCTGCAACGAACTGAGGTTGCCGTCGGCCAACGCCACGACGTCCCCGCCCCGGCCTCCGTCGCCGCCGTCCGGTCCTCCCCGGGGTGCAAACTTCTCCCGGTGCATGCTGGCAGAGCCGGCTCCCCCCCGACCAGCGCTAACGCTCAGCTCGACCTCGTCCAGAAACATGGGTGACCAGCGGGCCTACGGCCCAGACGGCTCAGTTGGTCTGGACGCCGGTGGCGGTTATCGACGCCCGGGTGCGGTCGGTGCGGTAGGGCTTGTAGTCCACCACCCCCGAGAGGAGCGCGAAGAGAGTGTGGTCACGACCGACACCCACCCCCGGCCCGGCTAGGATCCGGGTGCCCCGCTGGCGCACCAGGACCGCGCCCGCCCCCACCGTCTGACCACCGTAGACCTTGACCCCGAGGCGCTGCGATTGGCTGTCACGCCCGTTGCGGCTGCTGCCGCCACCCTTCTTATGAGCCATCTGCTTGCTCCTGCTTGTCGGCCGGTTTGGCCCGTGTTCGCGGCGCCTTCTTCTCCCCCGTCGAAGTCTTCACCACCGGCTTGCGCGGTGTCGTCGTCGCCTTTGGCTTGTCCCCCGAAGAAGCCGTCTTGGTCGTGGCCCTCGGGGCGGGCGCCGCCGGCGGCGGGGTCTTCTTGGCGGCAACCTTGGCTGGAGCGGCCTTTACGGAAGCTGTCGCAGCAGGCCCTTGTCCCTCATGAGTTGCAGTGGGTCGCTTGGCGACTNNCGGCTTCGGACGGGACCCGCCGGCTGGGCCGACGCCACGGCCGGCTTTGCCGCGGTTCCGCTGGGCTCAGGAGGAGTTGCCGGCGCCTTGGCCCGGGACGCTCGTGCAGCGCGTGCCGGGGCCCGCTTCTTGGCCACCTCGGGCGCGGGCTTGTCTTCGTAGACGCCCCGGCGCACCTCTTCAATACGCAGCTCAGTCAGCTCGGCCCGGAATCCCTGGTGGCGCCGGTAACGCTTCTTCGGCTTGTACTTGAAGACCAGGATCTTGGGACCTCGGAAGTGGCTGATCGCCCGGGCGGCCACGGCGACGTCGGCTACCTGGGGACGCCCGATCTCAGTCTCGGTGTCGTCACCCTCCTCGGCGACCAGCATCCTGACGTCGGCGAGATGCACCCGCGACCCCGGCTCGACATCGAGGCGGTCCACCACCAGTCTCTGGCCGGCCGCAACCCGGTACTGGCGGCCTCCGACTTGGACGATGGCGTACATCAGGACTCCCTGGGAGAAATGGAGATGGTGAGCGAGCGGCCGATCACGCTGGCCGGTCGCCGTGAGGCAGCTGGACGCCTCTCCTTAGGGTTGCGAGTTTACCAGAGCCCGGCGGAGCCGAGATCAGCCCCGGGCGGTCCGACTAGGTTCCGGTGACTTGAAGTGGGGCCAGCGCCCCATAGTTCGTCTGGAGGTAGTTCTGGGTCTGAGACCCGGTGCTGGCGACCAGGGTTGCCGAGCACGTGTAGATGCCCGCGGGCACTATCGCCAGGACCTGGACGGTGAAGGTGAGCGAGAGAGTCCCTGGCCCCGAGGAACCGGCGCCGGGTATGTCGATGCCGCTCCAGATGGGAATCACGGTGCCGACGTTGGGAAGAGTAGC
>PLDE01000077.1 GCA_003135035.1 Candidatus Dormiibacterota bacterium
ATGGGCCCGACCTGGTAGCGAACTGCCGGGCGGCCTCAAGCTGGGTCAGCGCCGGATCCGGGGAGCCTTGAGTAACGGGATGATCTGCGCTCCCGACGAACTCGGGCTGGGCCATGATCACGAGGGTGTTTTGCTGCTGCCGGCGGGGGAGGCCGAGCTCGGAGCGCCGCTGAGCCGGCTCTTTCCCCGCGACACCATTCTCGAGTTGGAGATCCTCAGTAACCGGGCGGATTGCCTTTCTCACTGGGGGATCGCCCGGGAGCTCTCGGCTCTACTCGACTACCCGCTGCGAGCTCCGGCATTGGATCCGCCGCAACGCCAAGGGCACCCCGCCCAAGAGACGGTAGGAGTCCGAATCGAAGCGACTGACGACTGCTCGCTGTATCTGGCCGAGTGCATCGATGAGGTCGGGTCAAAGCCGGCTCCGCTCTGGCTGCAGCGCCGTCTGATGGCTGTCGGGAGCCGATCCATCTCGGCCGTGGTGGACCTCGCCAACTACGTGATGCTGGAGATCGGCCAGCCGGTGCACACCTTCGACCTGGATCGGCTTCCGGGGAGTCCTGGCCGCGTCGAGATCGGTGTTCGCCATGGCCGGACCGGGGAGACACTCCTCTGCCTGGATGGGGAGACGCGTCCGGTCGACCAAGCCCTGCTCATCACCGCCATGGACCAGGCAATGGCTCTGGCGGGCATCATCGGGGGCAGCGCCAGCGCGGTCCAAGGTGGCACCAGCCGGATCGTCCTCGAAGTCGCTAACTTCAACTGGGTCTCGATCCGTCGCACCACCCGCCGCCTAGGCCTGAGGACGGAGGCGTCCTCGCGCTACGAGCGCGACCTGGCCGCCGGTCTGGTCCCGTCCGGCGCCCAGCGTTTCGTCCACTTGGTAGGTAAGGTGGCGGGGGGCCGAGTACGACCCGGGCCGGTCGTCGCCGGTGCACTTCCTCAGGCCAGCGAACCGATCTTGGTTTCCTCACGAACCATCTCATCCCTGCTGGGCATGGAGGTGGCCACCCCAGTGGCGGCGGACGCGTTGCGCTGGCTCGAGTTCGACGTTGAAGTGACCGGTGATGAGCTGACTGTGCGGCCCCCCGCGACGCGGAGCGATATCCGAATCCCCGTCGACGTCACCGAGGAAGTGGGCAGGATTCTCGGCTATCAAGGGTTACCTTCGACCCTACCGTCGTTGCGGCATCCCCCGAGCGGCCATCCCGAGCTGGTGCGCGCCGAGCGTCTGGCCTCCGAGTTATGCCTCGGCGCTGGCTTCACCGAGGCGATCACCTCCAGTCTCGTCGGCCGGGAGCGGGTTGGAGGCATGCCCGGTCTGGGGGCTGGCCTCGCGCCAATCACTCTTGCTAATCCGCTCTCATCGCAGCTCGGCGATCTTAGACTCAGCTGCGTGCCAGGACTTCTGCAGGCTTGCCAGCTGAATCAGTCCAGGGGGAGGGAGAGGACCCGTCTCTTCGAGTGGGGCAGGGTCTTCTGGCCCAGCTCCGATGCCAGGGCGCGCCCGGAAGAGCCCGAGGTTCTGACACTCGTCGACAACTTCTGGGGATCCGAAGCAGCGCCGTCGGAAGTCTCCCTTAACGCTCTTCTCCAGGCAGCGCTGGCCCTAGGGGAGCGAGTCGGTCTCAAGGATGTTGCATTTCGCCGCGCCGCCCATCCAGGCTTCCATCCCCAGCGCTGCACCGAGGTGTGGGCCGGAGGGGAGTACCGCGGTGTACTGGGCGAGGTCGGGGAAGTTCGCGGGGTCGAGCTACGGGGCACGACGGTTGCGGCTGAGCTGAGGGTCGACGGATGGCTCATCGACGGCGGTCGTCCCGGTCGAGGTGACCGCTTGGCCAAGACCCCGTCACTTTCGCTGGATCTTGCCGTTACCGTCCCTGAGCGAGCCGAGCTGGGAGCGGCTCTGGCCGCTGTGCGCGCGCTGGAGATGGACGCGCTGGAAGAGATCCGCCTGGTGGATCAGTACCGTGGTTACCAGTTGCCAAAGGGAACCAAGGGCTGGGCCTTCCGTCTGGTGTTCCGTCAGCCAGAGAGGACACTCACCCATCGGGAAGGGGACCACTTTCGGGCGCAGGTGCTGAAAGGATTGGCTTCAGTGGGCGCCGTTCTGCGCGGGGGATTCGAGTGACTCCGGAGCGAGCGCCTGGAGACCGCCAGCTCTGGAGCCAATGGCAGGAGAGCTGGGACCGCCAGCAGCAGCGATTTCTCCCTGATCGTGAGGAACGCTTCTCGGTCCTTACCACCTTGGTGAGGGCGATCAGTCCGAAGTCCGCGCCTCGGGTTCTCGACTTGGCCTGTGGGTGTGGATCAATCACGAGCAGGATCTTGAGGCGCATTCCCGACGTTCAGGTGGTCGCGGCTGATATAGATCCGGTCCTGCTGCGGATCGCCGAGGGTGTCTTCGAAGGAGATGCCCGAGTCGCCTTGTCCGAAGTCGATCTAAGGCGTCCCAACTGGCCTACGTTGCTGCCTAGCTCTGAGTTCGACGCCATCGTCACCGCAACTGCCCTGCACTGGCTCGAGCCAGACCAGCTTGCCGACGTCTACCGGGCACTGACTGGGCTTCTCCGTCCTGGTGGCCTATTCGCTGATGCCGACCAGGTCCCCCTAGCCGCCACTCCTGCCCTCGACAGAGCTGCCGCCGCCCTGATTCCTGAGTCAGCCGGGGACGGAGAGGGTTGGGAGGAGTGGTGGGAGAGAGTCGCGAAGGACTCTGACTTTACCGAACTCCTGGAAGAGCGCAACCAACGCTTCGGTGGCGTTCTGCATCCCGCTGAATTCACGCCGACTGCCGACTGGCACCTGGAAGCGCTGGCTGAGGCCGGATTCTCCGAAGCGGCCGTAGTGTGGCGCCACGGCGCCGCCGCCGTGGTGGCCGCTCTCCTCTGAAGGTGTCCGCCTTCCTGTCGGAGCAGAGGTGTCACCCCTTAGGTGGCGGCGTGGCTCTACCTCGAAAGTTCTTTGTTCGGTCCAGCCCGCTGGTCGCTGCTGACCTACTCGGCTGCTGGCTGGTACGAGCTATCGGTGACCGGGAGAGCCGAGTCCGGATCACCGAGACGGAGGCTTACCTGGGCGCGACCGATCCCGCCTCCCACGCCTTCCGGGGCCAGACCTCACGCAACGCCCCCATGTTTGGAAAGGCGGGCATCGCATATGTGTACTTCATCTATGGGATGCATTACTGCTTCAACGTAGTCACTGGACGGGAGGGTGATCCCCAGGCGGTGCTGCTCCGCGGAGCGATGGACGCCAAGGAGGGAGCCTCGCGCCTGAAAGGACCGGCACTCCTGTGTCGGGCTTTGGGGATCGACCTGGCGCTGAACGGAGCCGACCTATGCGGTTCGGGAGAACGGTCGATTTGGTTCGAAGCGGGTGACCGCACTTCTGTATCGACTCAAGCCACGCCAAGGGTGGGCGTTAGGGATCTGACTCCGATGCGGTTCGTTGATACAGCGAGCCAGCTGCCACTGTCGAGATACCAAAAGAGCGAGCCCCGTAGGGCTCGCTCCATCAATATGCCGGTGCTTCAGCACCAGTCCCGGCGGATCAGCCGGGACAAAAAAATCGGCTGGTGATGTGCCCCTCACCCGGGACCGAGCTTCATTAGCGGACCGATGGCATCAATCCGCGTGACCAAGGCGCCGGGGGGCCGATCACTCCGCCCGAGTGTGCCTCAGAAAGCTCCAGACGGTTCGCATCGTTGATACCTCCGTCAGGCTGGAAGCGACCCGTTCACCGTACCACCGCATGTGCACCCAGTGTTAAGAGAGTTCTTTGGTGACCGTGGTAGGTCGAGCTTCCCTACCTGCGTATCGGCGAGCCAATTCTTGGCTGGGGGCCGTTACCGGTTCTGCGGGACGGGGATGGACTTGGCTTGGGCCGACGGGTCCAAAACATCATGGGGGCGAGTTACCTGGCAAGAAAGCCAGTCCGCTAGGCTCTGCTCCGTGACCACAGCTGAGCGGCTGCTGAGCGGCGTTGTGCATTGCGAGAGTAGACAGCATCTCTCTGAGCGGCTCGATCGTGGTGACCGTCTCCGGATCAAGTTCGGAATTGACCCGAGTGCCCCTGACATTCACCTCGGTCATCTGGTGCCCATGCGACTGCTACGAAAGTGGCAGCGCGAGGGCCATCTGGCGGTTCTGGTGATTGGCGACTTCACTGCCCGAATCGGAGATCCCACGGGGCGCTCGGCGACCCGGCCCCAGCTCAGCGTGGGCGAGGTGCAAGCGAACGCCAAGACCTATCTTGATCAGTTGTTCTGTGTAGTCGACCCCGACCAGGCCGAAGTTCGCCGCCAGAGCGAGTGGTACCAATCCTTCGACCTGGCGGCGGTGCTGCGCCTGGCCAGCACCGCCACCGTCGCCCAGTTGCTGCAGCGCAGCGATTTTGAGCAGAGGGTGCGGTCAGAGTTACCGGTCAGCTTCCACGAACTGTTCTACCCACTCTTGCAGGGGTATGACTCCGTCGCGATTCAAGCGGATGTTGAGCTGGGGGGTACCGATCAGCTCTTCAACCTGATGCGGGGCCGGGAAGTTCAGGAGGCTTACGGACAACGCCGCCAGGACATCGTCACCGTTCCGCTCTTGGAGGGGCTGGACGGCGAGAAGAAGATGAGTAAATCGCTAGGCAATGCGATAGCTGTGACCGAGGCCCCCGGTTCTCAGTTCGGCCAGCTCATGTCTATTCCTGATCGGCTGATCACGCGCTATCTCGCCCTCCTCACCGACGCGTCGGCGGAGGAACTCGCTGACACTGAGCGATCCCTTCAGGGAGGCACCGTCAACCCGAGAGACGCCAAGGCCGACATGGCCGAGCAGTTAGTTTCCGTATTACATGGTCCAGTAAGAGCTCAGGAGGCTCGCGAGGAGTTCTTCCGAGTTCACCGCGACCATGATTTGCCCAGCCAGATCCCCAATGTCTCGCTTCCAGGTCACCGCCAGTGGGACATCCGCGAACTGCTAGTTGCGGCCGGCCTGGCCCAGTCCAAGGGGGAAGCGGCTCGACTCGTCCAGGGAGGGGCGGTGGAACTGGCGGGTCAGCGAGTCGGTGACTGGCGGAAGCCGTTGACGGTCGAACCCGGAGTGGTCCTGAGAGCGGGTCCCCGCCGGGTGGTAAGGCTCACCCAAGGCTGACGATCGGGTTTTTTGGCGAGGCGTCGGCCGGGAGGCGATGGGACGGTCGAGCACGTTGGATGGCCCGTCAAGGGACTGCTACGCTAGGCCGAAGAGCCCCGGTTACACTGGGAGCCTTGAGAATGTATGTTCGTCCGGCGCCGCGGGCCGATCGTAGCCGCCGAGCTCGGAGGTAGCTCTTGTCTGGGCATTCGAAGTGGGCGGGGATCAAGCATAAGAAGGCGGTCGTTGACGCCCGCAAGGGCCAGACCTTCACCAAGGTGGCCAGCGAGATCACTGTGGCTGCTCGAGAGTCGGGCAGTGACCCCAACATCAACTTTCGCCTGCGCCTGGCAATGCAGAAGGCCCGCGAGGTCAACATGCCCGCGGACAACATCGAGCGGGCGATCAAACGAGGCACCGGCGAACTCCAGGGTGCTGCGATCGAAGAGATCCGCTACGAGGGCTACGGCCCGAGCGGGGTCGCCATTCTCGTCGATGTGTTGAGAGACAACCGCAATACCACTGTGGCCGGTATCCGCAACCTCTTTGCACGCTCCGGAGGCAGCCTGGGGGAGAGCAACTCGGTCGGTTGGATGTTCAATCGAACGGGCTTGATCCGGGTCAACCCCGGGGCCAAGGATCCGGAGGCTCTGGCACTTCAGGCGATCGAGCTGGGTGCCGATGACGTCCAGATCGAGGAGGGTGGCGTCGAGGTTTACGTGGCGCCTGAGCACTTGGAGTCGCTCCGGCGGGCTCTCGACGACGCCGAGATTGAAGTCGAGAGTGCGGAAGTCACCATGCTGCCGAGCAACACGGTCGAGGTCGATGCCAAAAACGCACCAGCGGTGGTAAGGCTCCTGGAGGCGCTCGATGAGCACGACGACGTGCGGGAGGTCCACTGCAACGCGGTCCTCCCGGACGACGTTCTGGCTGAGGTCTAGGCGGCCACGGGCAGCGCCCGGGCACACCGAGCGGCGGGACCTTGCTAGTCCTAGGGCTGGACCCGGGTCTGGCGCTCACCGGCTGGGCCCTGGTCGACGGCGGCGGAGGGCGGGTGACCCTGCGAGGCGCTGGCGTCTGGTCCACCCCGGCCCACGAGGAGGCGGGCCGACGGCTGCTCTCGCTCTGGGAGAGCTTTGACCAACTGGTGGCTCACCACCATCCCGAGGCGGTCTCCTTGGAGCGCCTCTACTTCAGCCGCAACGTATCCACCGCGATGGCGGTAAGCCAGGCTCGCGGGGTGCTCGTCTGTGCTGCGGCCAAAGCCGGGCTCGAACTGCACGAGTACACCCCAGGTGAGATCAAGCAGGCGGTGACCGGGAGTGGCTCGGCACCCAAGCAGCAGGTAGCCAAACTGGTGCGGTTGCTGCTCGGGGAGGGGGTACCGCTTCGCCCCGACGACATCACCGACGCCTGTGCCGTGGGGATTTGCCACCAGCACGCTTCCGGACTGCGCCGGGCCCTGGCGCTGGGAGCAGGGCGTTGATCGCTTCTCTCCGCGGGTCGGTGGTCCGAGTGGACGACGAGTGGGCGGTGGTGGAAGTCGGTGGGGTCGGATACCAGGTCTTCGTCCACCCGCGAATGGGCGCCCAGCTGATGGGGGAGACCGGAGAAGTCACCCTGCAAATTCACACTGTCGTCCGGGAGGACGCCATCTCCCTGTTTGGATTCCTCTCCAACGAGGAACTCGTCTTCTTCCGCTACCTGCTCACCGTGGAGCGGATCGGACCCAAGGCGGCACTGGCGATTCTGGCCCGGGCAGAGTGGCCTTCCCTGGTGGCGGCCATCATGCGAGAGGATCACGCCCTCTTGGCGTCGGTTCCCGGTATAGGCTCCAAG
>PLDE01000012.1 GCA_003135035.1 Candidatus Dormiibacterota bacterium
CCCATGGTGTAGGACACATCCACGCCGCCCACCTGCGCCGCGATGCCGAACTCGATGATCAGCGCCATCCCGAGCGACACGATCACCAAGGTGATCGGCGTCGAGCCGCGCCGCTGGAATGGCGTGTAGACGACGAGGTTCAGCAGCACCGAGAGCAGCGAGCAGGCGGCCATGGCGACCAGCAGGCCGAGCCAGACGGACAGCCCGGCCTGATTCACCCAGTAGGCGACGAATGCCCCGGCGGTCATCACCGACGCGAACGCCAGGTTGAGCACGTCAGTGACCCCGAACTGCAGGGTGAAGCCGATCGCCGCGATCGCCAGCACCGCCGAGGTGATCAGGCCGAATCCGATCGAGGCGAGGAAGATGCTCACGGCAGGATCACTCCTGCCGCCCGGCGGCTCCCCGTAGCGGGGAGCCGCCCGCCCGCTCAGGGCCGCGCCGGCAACCGGTCATCCGGACAGTGCCCGCAGCTGGGCGACGGAGATATTGCCCACCACCTGCACCGAGCCAGTGGACGTGTACGTGTCGATCTGGACGATCCCGGCTGAATCGTGGAAGGCGTCGAAGTTGGTCGGCCCGCCCGGCCCGACATACCTGATCTTCTTGCCGGCCTTGAGCGCGGCCACGCCCTGGGCGAAGGAGTTCACCACGGTGGCGCCGGGCACGCCGTCACCGATCGTGGTGATCAGCGGCTTCCATTTCGCCGTGTCGGTGCTCTTCGCCTGGATCATCGCCAGCGCCGCGAGGTTGATTCCGTCATACAGGTGCACGGCCCCTGGCGCGGTGAAGTAGGTGGTGAAGTTACCGGTCTGGGCGTTCGCTACCTTGCCCTTGACCGCGAGCAGCGCCGTGGAGAACGCCTGGTAGGCGGGACCGCTGGTTGCCGTGACGAGGTTGTCGGCGTGGAAGTTTGCCGCGAACGCGGACGCGCCGACGGCCCGTGCCGCCGCCTGGTAGAACGCCGGCGAGATGGCCGCCGACGTGCCGATGATCGGGATCATCTTGCCGCCGTTGAGCTGCTTGACCTCGGACAGGAAGGTCGCATCCGCGGATCCCAGCGCCTCGGTGAGGATCACATCGGGGTGGCTCTGGACCACTTCCTCCGCCTCGGTGCGGAAGGTGCTGGCGGTGAGGTCAAGGGTCACGTTGGCCGAGAGCTTGAGGCCGGCCTTCTTGATGGCGGCGATGGCGGGATGGACAAAGGTCTGCGAGCCGATGTCGTTGCCGAAGGCCAGCGCTATCTTCTTGTAGTGCTTGTCGTATTTGGCGATGGCGACCATGGCGTACGACTCAGCCAGGTCGGGCGGGACCAGCCGGAAGAAGTACGGGTAGTGGACGTGGTCGAATTCCGACTGCCCGGTCATGCAGAACATCACCATCTTCTTGGAGTTGATGATCGGAACCACAGACGCCGCCTCGTCCGAGGTGCAGCCAATCACCATGGCCAGGTTCGGCTCGGTGGCAAACATCTGATTGGTCGCCGGGACTGCATCCGCCGGGTCTCCTCTGGTATCGAAGGTGGCGCAGGTCAACTGGTGGCCTAGCACTCCACCCTCCGCGTTCATGGCCTTGGTCGCCGCCAGACAAGAGGCGTCGTAGTAGCCCCCCAGGGCCGCGTCAGGGCCGGTAAACGGTGCCAGGTCGCCGATCACCAAGGTGGAACTGGCTGAGACAGGAGCGAATGCAATCGCCCCACTGGTCGCCGCGGCCGCCACCCCGAGGGCGAGGGCCACAGCGGCTGCCGAGAGCCTGCGACCGTGGCCCGTCTGTTGGCGGGCCGTCTTCAGCTGACCGTCGGCTGGTTTGAATGACCGCTCGCTGCTGAGTCGATGTCTGAACCAATGCACGGAAGCTCTCCCCAAATCCGGAGTTGCGTTGCTAGAGGTTGCGGCCAGGTGCGACGGCCGGAACCCAAGCGTTCAACACCGCTTTGGGGTCTTCCGCTACCACCCGGTTGCGGATGGTGCCTACCCCCTCGACGGTGATCTCGACAATGTCGCCCGGCACCAGCCAAAGAGGAGGCTGGTGGCCCATTCCGACTCCGCCCGGGGTGCCGGTGGCGATCACGTCCCCGGGCTGGAGCGTGGTGAAGGTGGAGAAGAACTCGATGGCCCGGGGCACATCCACCAGCATCTGTGAGGTGCGCGCGGATTGCCGTACCTCGCCATTGACAGTGGTGGTCAACTGGATGTCAGATACGTCGACCTCGTCAACTGTCACCAGCTCCGGTCCCAGGGGCATGGTGCCGTCGAAGTTCTTTCCCGGGGTCCATTGGGTGCCGGCCCGTTGCCAATCGCGGGCCGACGCATCGTTGCAGACCAGGTATCCCGCGATCGCCTCCAGGGCTTTTGCGGCAGGGATGTAGCGACCTCCCCGGCCGATCACGATCCCCAGTTCGCCCTCGTAGTCGAAGCGCTCTGTCAAGGCGGGCCGGACCAGGTCAGCGTAGGGTCCGGTCACGCTGGGGGCGCCCCGAACGAAGCACTCGGGCCACTTGGGGACCTCGCGCCCCGTCTCCAGGGCGTGCTCGCTGTAGTTGACCCCGAGGCAGAGGATCCGATTGGGAACCGGCAGCGTCGGCGCGAACTCCGACTTCTCCACCGACCGTCCCTCTCCGGCCGCCAGGCCCCGCAATTGGTCCCAGCTTCGGGAGCCGGTGCGGAGGACAAGGCTGAGGTCCGCTAGCCCCTCGTCACCGCTCTCGCTGGCCGCGTCGACGTAGCCCGACTGACCCCGGACATGAAGGCGGGGGCCGGAGGCGGTGAGGATTGTCGCTAGCCGCATATCGGTCAACCTCCAATGTCCCGGCCGTGCTCCTCCTGGATCCGCCTGTCGTTCACTACGCGGCCGGGCACGCGGCGCGCCGGCAGCTGAGGAGGTAGGAATTACCTGTCGGCGGCCTCAGCCCCGCGACATGGATGTGGACCCTACACCACGCAGGCGGGGCCGTCAAGGAGTTCCTGCATTCGTTTGCAGAACCATCGAACCGGGCTCAGTAGGCGGGACCAATTTGTGGACTTGCCCCGGCGAACGCCCCCTACACTGGGTCGAAGCTGCGTCGGGCGTGCCCACGGGCAGACCCGCTTCGGGGCCGGCAATGGGTCCCAGCCTCGATCACCCGGACCCGAGGGATCCTCTTGGCGATGAACAACCTGGTCGACCTGCTGGAGCAGGGCGGAACTGACCGCCTGGCGGTTGTGGTGGTAGACGGTCCCACCCTCAGTTACGGGCAGCTCCGGCAGCTCGTCCGCGAGGGCGCCGACCGCCTTGCCCAGCTCGGGGTCGGTCCCGGTGATCGGGTTGCGATGGCGCTGGCCAATGGTCCCGAGGCCATCGTGATGTTCCTGGCCGCCGCAGTGGGGGCCATCGCCTGCCCGCTCAATCCCTCCTATAAAGAGGATGAGTTCCGGTTTTACCTGGAGGACATCGGGGCCCGGATCCTGCTAGTACCCCGGGGCGGGGGTCAGGTCGCTCGGCAGGCGGTCCCCCCGAGCGCCACCATCATCGAAGTCGAGATCGACGCCCTGGGTCGACTCAATCTGGAGAGTGCACGGCCCCGGTCCGCCGGTCGCACGGCGGCCGCCGCGGAGCCCGATGACCTGGCCCTGGTGCTGCACACCAGCGGGACCACCAGCAGGCCCAAGCGGGTGCCGCTTCGGCAGCGCAACCTGGTGGCGTCGGTAAACCAGATCACGGCCCACTACCAGCTTGGTGAGGACGACGTCTCGCTCTGCCTGATGCCTCTCTTTCACGTCCATGGGCTGGTTGCCTCCGCGCTTGCCGCGCTGGCGGCAGGGGGGTCAGTGGTCGTCCCCCGAAACTTCGCCCCGCTCGGCTTCTGGTCGCTGGCTCGGGCCTACCAGCCGACCTGGTTCAGCGCCTCACCGACGCCGCACCGATTGATCCTGATGCGGAAGACCCAGGATCGCCGCGCTGCCAGTGAGCGACTGCGCTTTGTCCGCAGCTGCAGCTCGGCCCTGAGCCCGGGTCAGATGGCGGAGATGGAGGACACCTATCGGGTCCCTGTTCTCGAGGCCTACGGCATGACCGAGG
>PLDE01000085.1 GCA_003135035.1 Candidatus Dormiibacterota bacterium
GCTGCTGAGCTCGTTCCGGAGATTGTCAAGCGCAACTTCAAGGTAGATATCGCCACCGACCAGACGCCGGCTCACGATCCGCTGATGTACCTCCCGTCCGGCCTGACCCTTCCCGAAGCGGCGGATCTCCGCCTCGAAGACCCCGACGATTACATCCTGAGAAGTCGCGAGTCGATGGCTCGCCATGTCTCCGCCCTGGTCGAGCTTCTCGACCGAGGCGCTGAGGTTTTCGATTACGGCAACAGCCTCCGGGCTGAAGCCGAGCTCGGAGGCTGCGTCCGAGCCTTTGACTACCCCGGTTTCGTCCCCGCCTACATCAGGCCGCTGTTCAGCGAGGGCCGGGGGCCCTTCCGCTGGGCGGCGCTGAGCGGCGATCCGGAGGACATCGCCGCCACCGACCGTGCCGTCCTCGAGGAGTTCCCCGAGAACGAAGCACTGGCGCGATGGATCCGGATGGCTTCTGAGCGAGTTGCCTTCCAGGGCCTGCCGGCTCGGATCTGCTGGCTTGGCTACGGTGAGCGAGACCGCTTGGGACTGCGTTTCAACGAGATGGTGGCCAGCGGTGAGCTGAAGGCGCCGATCGTGATCGGCAGGGACCACTTGGACTCCGGATCGGTGGCGTCGCCCTATCGGGAAACCGAAGCGATGCGGGACGGCAGCGATGCCATCGCAGATTGGCCCATTCTCAATGCTCTTCTCAACACGGCCAGTGGGGCCACCTGGGTCTCGGTGCATCACGGCGGTGGCGTCGGAATCGGCCGCTCGATCCATGCCGGGCTGGTCGCGCTGGCAGACGGGTCGGATCTGGCCGCCCAGAAACTTGCCCGCTGCCTGCTCAACGATCCCGGCACGGGAGTCATGCGCCATGCCGACGCCGGCTACCAGATCGCCCTCGACACAGCAACTGAGCGCGGCGTCCGGATCCCCATGCAGGAGGGTTGATGTCGCTCTGGGTGGCGGAACTCGCCTGGACCGAGATGGGGATCGTTCCCCGGGTTCTGATCGAGGAGAGCAAGGGCCGCCTGGCCCGAGTTGCAGCGCTCGGCGACGCTCCCCTCCCCCGGGAAGCGCAGGTGCTCTCAGGACTCACTCTCCCCGGGCTGGCCAACGTCCACTCCCATGCCTTCCACCGGGCCCTGAGAGGCAGATGTGAAGCGCCTAAAGGGGGTGGGAAGGACTTCTGGGACTGGCGCAAAAGAATGTTCGCCCTGGCCCGGTTTCTCGAGCCCCAGCAGTACTTCGAGCTGTGCCGGGCAACCATGGGCGAGATGGCTCTGGCCGGGATCACCGCGGTGGGGGAGTTCCACTACCTGCACCACCAGCGTGATGGCCGACCCTATCAGCGGCCGGAGATGGAAGAGGCACTGATCGCCGCGGCTGCCGAAGCGGGACTCCGACTGACCCTGCTCGACACCTGCTACCTGCGTTCCGGCTTCAACCAAGCCGCCCTGGAGGGAGCCGCCATCCGCTTTTCAGATGGCGACGCCCAGGCGTGGGCCCGGCGAGCCGATCTGCTGGAGGACGGACCGACGTTCCGGCGGGGGGCCGCGATCCACAGCGTGCGGGCGGTGGACGCGGATTCGATGAGAGTGGTTGCGGCGTGGGCCAGGGAGCGGTCGGCGCCTCTCCACCTCCATCTGTCGGAGCAACCGGAGGAGAACACGGCCTGCCTGGAGGCGACCGGGATGACCCCCACCGAACTGGCGGAATCCTGCGCTGTCCTCGGACCCGATACGACAGCGGTCCATGCCATACACCTGACCGAGATGGACATCGGCCGACTCGGGGCAACCGGAACCCGGGTGTGCATCTGCCCTACCACCGAGCGCAGTCTGGGCGATGGTGTCTGCCCTGCCGATCAACTGCAGGCGGCTGGTAGTCCCCTCTGCCTTGGAAGCGACAGCAACGCGGTGGTGGACCTCTTCGAGGAGGCCAGCGCGATCGAGCTCGACCTGCGGCTGGTGTCCGGACGTCGCGCCTTGCTCGATGCCGGCACCCTGCTGGTGGCGGCCACCGCCCATGGGATGGCGTCCCTCGGCTGGCAAGGCGGTGAGTTAAGGCCCGGCTGCCTCGCCGATTTCATCACCTTGGACCTGGCGACTCCGCGGCTGGCAGGTGCCGGGCAAGCCGACCTCCTGCCTCGCGTCGTCTTTGGTGCCAGCGGAGCTGACGTCAGCTCCGTCGTGGTTGGGGGTAGAGAGATTGTCGGCAGCGGCCGACACCTGCGCCTGGGCAGCGTGGCCGAGCGGCTGGAGATCATCCTCGAGGAGATCGAGCCAGCCTGGCGGGCGGCGACGGCGGAGCTGTCCTCTTGAACACGCTGCTCTCTCAGGTAGGGCGGCTCTTCACGGCTGGCCGGCCAGTCGCCCTAGGCGTCGATGTCCTCCTCGGCGACGACGCCATCCTCGCCGTCGGTGGACACGGGTCTTTGAACGTCCCGGCGGAGACGGGGTCCTATGACTGTCACGGTGCACTCCTGACGGCGGGTCTGGTCGATGCCCATACCCATCCCATCTACCCACATCCCCGGCTTGCCGAGATCGCCGAACGTGCCGCGGGCACCTCCTACGCCGAGATCGCCGCCCGGGGTGGGGGCATCGTCGCCACCGTCCGTCAAACCAGGGCCGCCTCCTGGGATGAGTTGGAGCTGGGGCTGCGGCAGCGGCTCCGGCAGTGGTTGCTGGCGGGAACCACCACGGTCGAGGTCAAGACCGGGTACTGGCTCGAGCGCGAGGGTGAGTTGCGCGCGGTGCGGCTGGCCCGCAGGCTGGCTGACGACCTTTGGCTGCCCCACCTCGCGGTGACCTTTCTTGGTGCGCATGGGTTGCCCGAGGAGTTCGCCGGGCGACGCCAGGAGTTCATCGAAGAGGTGGCCAGCTGGTGTCCGGACGCTCACCATGAAGGGGCACGTTTTGCTGATGTTTTTTGCGATGATGGGGCCTTCACGGTGGCCGAGGCGGAGCTGCTCCTGGGCCGCGCTCGGACCGCCGGACTGGCCTTGCGCATCCACGCTGATGAGCTGGCGTTGACCGGGGGCGCGCTAATGGCGGCCCGAGTGGGGGTGGTGTCCGCCGACCACCTTCTCTGCATTGGGGCGACGGAGATTGCGGCCCTCGCCGGTTCCTCCGCGGTGGCGACCCTCTGTCCCGTCACCGCCCTCACCATGGGCCGGACGCCCCCTGCCCGAGAGCTGCTCGCCGCCGGGGTACCGGTCGCGCTCGGCAGCGACCACAACCCCGGGACCTCGGGCGCGACCACGATGAGCCTGATCGTCTGGCTGGCCATCACGGAGTTGGGACTGAGCGTGGAGCAGGCCTTGAGCGCAGCCACCCTCGGAGGCGCGCTCTCCCTAAGCCTGTCGGATCGCGGTCAGATCCTGCCCGGGATGGCCGCCGACCTGACCCTCTGGGATACCGACCACGAAGGCGCCTTCGCTTGGAACCCAGATCTCCGCCCCCTGCAGGTGTGGAGGTCGGGGCAGACCCGTCTCTAGCGGCGATCCCGCTATGGGACTGGGAGCTTGACGAAGCGCAGCACGCGGCTGCGACCGGCACGCTCCAGCTTCAGACCGCCCACCCCTGCCCGATGGGCGGCTACCAACTCTGGCTCGCCGAGAGCCGCCGAAGCCCCGACGTGTACCAGGCCTTCGCCGCCCGTCCGCAGCAACCTGGCCGCCGTGCCGAGCAGGCGCGGGAGCGGCTGTGCGGCTCGCGAAACCAGGACGTCGGCCGCCCGGAATCCCTGGCTTCGAGCAAGCTCGCTGGCGTCCTGCGCCATCACTCGGACCGAGGCTAGTCCAAGCTGTCCCAGACAGCTGAGCAGGAAGGCAGCCTTGGCCCGGTCCCGCTCAATCAGTCCGAAGTCGAGCTGGGGTTGAGTGATCGCCAAGGGAAGGCCGGGCACTCCGCCTCCACTGCCAAGGTCGAGGACGTACTCGCCGCTGGTCCAGCGGCGCAGCGGTAGTAGATCGAGTGATTCCTCGACGTGCCGTTCCCAGGCGTTCGCCTGGGGTACCCTGGTCAAGTTGATCCGATTCGATTGCGCGTAGAGCAGACTGATGTACCGCTCCAGCAACAATCGCTCCGTGTCGGTGCACCAGTATCGTGGGCTGCTCACTTGGTCAACACCATTAAGAGACCGCGTCCCACCGTTGCCGCAGAGCCACACACTCGGCCAGGCCTGGCGCCGCCGCGAGGAGGCGCTGGATCACGAACGTGGCTGTGCCTTGCGGCTGAAATCGGCCATTTGGTGGCGGATTCCCGGGCGCAGCGGCCTGACTCCAGGGATCCTCGCGACCTCTGATTCCCAACGTTGGTTGTGGGGCTCTTTCTCGGGATTGTAGCCATTGGATGTGTGATTGGATTGTTTGTCCTGCCTGCGGGAGCGTGGGGTCGACCCTCGGTCGGTTTAGCCACCCTTTTTCGTTGGGACGCCTTCTACTACCTGCGGATCGCCCAGCACGGCTATCAGTGGCTGCCGAACCACCCCACCGTCCCGAGCGACCTGGCCTTCTTTCCCGAGCCGAGGCGATCACCCGTGACCAGCTGCACGTGCGGGGAGTTGGAGCCGGGCCGGAGAGGGCCTGGCGCCGGGCACGATTCAGCTTCCATGTGTTGACAGCCGGGGGCGTACCCGGTAGCGTCCCTCGCCGTGCTCCGTGTCGAATCTCTCGCGCATCCGAGGCCAGTTCTGGCCGACCTCATCCCCGGGGAGCGGGTCCGCGACGCGCTGGTGGTGGTGGGCTACGCCGGCCTCGTCGGTCTCTCGGCCCAGCTCTCGATCCGCCTTCCCTTCACGCCCGTCCCGATCACCGGGCAGACCTTCGCGGTGCTTCTGGGCGGGCTGGCGGTCGGAACCCGGCGCGGAGCCGCCGGCATGCTCCTCTACCTGGCTCTCGGCTTGGTCGGAGTTCCCTGGTTCGCGGGCGGCGACCACGGCTTCTCCGTGGTTTCAGCGCCCACGTTCGGCTACCTAGTCGGCTTCGTCTTTGCCGCCTGTGTCCTCGGTGGCTTGGCTCGACGCGGGTTCGATCGCCAGCCCCTGACTGTGATCGTCGCCCTAGTGGCGGGGAACGCGGTCATCTACCTCTTCGGCGCAGCCTGGCTCGCCTGGAGGCTCCACGTCGGCGCCTCCCAGGCAATTTCGCTGGGAGTAACGCCCTTCCTGCTCGGCGACGCCCTCAAAGCGGCGCTGGCTGCAGCCCTTCTCCCAACAGCCTGGAAGCTGACCGGTCACTCAGGCGGACGGGACTCGCGCCCCTCTCAGTAGAGGCCTAACTCCAGCTTGGCCTCGTCCGAGGCCATGGTGTGGGGGTCCCAGGGCGGGTCCCAGACCAAGTCGACCTTTACGTCCCGGATCCCGGGCAAGAACTGGGTCGCTGCGTGGACTTGGGACTCGAGCATGGGACCCATCGGACAGTAGGGAGTGGTCAGGGTCATGGCGACCACGGCGTCGCCGTCCTTGTCGACAGTGACGTGATAGACCAGCCCCAGACTGACGATGTCCAGACCCAGCTCGGGGTCTATCACCTCCCGGAGCGCCTCGTGGACGTCATCACCAGTCGCCATCGGCCCCGCCACGGGCTGGCCCGCGGCGGCCCCGGACGCGGTCGTCTCAGTCTCGGTTTCTGCCATCAGATCCCTCCAGTTGGGTCAGGCCCGCTTCGAGCGCGGTCCAGGGCAACATCGCGCACTTGATCCGCGCCGCGTATCGGCGCACTCCAGCCAGCGCCTCGAGGTCGCCGATGTCCCCCAGGCTGGCCGGGTCCTGGCCCTCCAAGAGCATGGCTCGGAAACGCCGGATCAGGTCCTTGGTGTTGGCCAGGGACGTGCCCTGGACCTCCTCGCTCATCATCGAGGCTGCCGCCATTGAGATCGAGCACCCCTGGCCCTCAAATCCCACCGCCTCGACCTGATCTTGCCGCACCCGGAGGCTGAGGTCGATCTCGTCGCCGCAGAGTGGATTGTGGCCGTGGGTGGCCACGTCGGCCGGTTCCACCAGGCCGCGGTGGCGAGGGTGCCGGTAGTGATCCAGGATGATCTCCCGGAAGAGTTCGTCGTCTACCTGAACGGGGTTGACCTGAGCCACCGATCCATCGTACGCCGATCTCAAAATACGAGCGGGGACTGGAGCCTACCTCCAGTCCCCGTCGTTGGGTTTACGAAATGAGTACTGCTGACGCGGGACGGCCACGGGCCCGGGTTTCTGACCCGGCTCAGCTAACCGTGGGTGACCAGCGCGTCGAGAGAATCGTGGTCCCGGCCCCAGTCCTCAGTCGGTCCCCAAGATGGTGAGAGTCCGTTTAGTACTACCTTCGAGCATGGGCAATCCCTCCTTTTTCTTGGGGTACCGTCGCGACGGGAGCCTCGGTTCGGCCCCATCGGGACGGCCGGACGTCGCTGTCACGGTCTAGTTTAGACCCGCGAGAATGGACGCGGGGAGAGAGCCTATCCGGCTGACGTGCATCGCGCTAAGCTCCCCCCAGGCTGGCTCCAGGAGGAGGTTCGCGTTGAGGACGGTAGCTGTTGGCACCATCAAGGGTCTCTTTATTCTGGAACAGGAGGCGTCCGACCCGGCCACCGCCGAATGGGACCTCCGGGGGCCCTACCTCTCCGGCTGGGAGTCCACCACGGTCGCCATGGAAGAGCGAGAGGGCCGTCTGGAACTCCTCGCCGGCCTAGGGAGCTTCGTCTATGGCCCTCATGTGCGGCGCAGCCTCGACGGTGGCCGGTCCTGGGAGCCGCTCGGCTCCGGACCGGGATTCAGACCGGGTGAGGACCGTCCGACCGTGGAGCGTATCTGGACCCTGCACCGACGAGCGGGGTCTGGTGAGCTTCTGGCCGGCGTCGCCCAGGCGGGACTTTTCCGTTGGGACGAAGAGAAGGGTGTATGGCGGGAATATGAGTCGGTTAGTGAACACCCGACCAGGGCCGGATGGCTACCGGGGTTTGGCGGGCTCTGTCTCCACACCGTGCTCAGCAACGAGCGTCGCCCCGGGCGAATCACGGTGGGGATTTCTTCCGTCGGCACCCTTCGCAGCGACGACGACGGCGCCAACTGGAGCATCAAGAACCAGGGTGTCAGCGCCGCCATCGAAGCTGAGGAGCCCAAGTACTCGGAGCTGAATCGCTGCGTCCACCGACTGGTCCAAGACCCTGCCGATCCCGACCGTCTCTACCAGCAGAATCACACGGGCGTCTATCGGTCCCTCGATGCGGGAGACCACTGGGACCGGATCGAGACCGGCCTTCCCTCGAGG
Source organism: Candidatus Dormiibacterota bacterium (assembly GCA_003135035.1). GTDB lineage: Bacteria > Chloroflexota > Dormibacteria > Aeolococcales > Bog-877 > Bog-877. The sequence continues at coordinate 7,259 of PLDE01000085.1, forward strand.
TTCGGCTTCGGGATGACCGTTCTCGACCGCTCACCCTCCACGCTTTTTGTCGTCCCCCTGGTCAGTGACGAGGTGCGCATCCCGGTCGACGGAGAGCTCCGCGTCTATCGCTCAACTGACCACGGCGACAGTTGGCAACCTTGCGGAAACGGCCTGCCGGAGGAAAATTACGGAGCCGTGCTCCGCGACGCTCTGACCAGCGAGATCGGCTCGGCCTCGGCGGTCTACTTCGGTACCACCAGCG
>PLDE01000265.1:0-11333 GCA_003135035.1 Candidatus Dormiibacterota bacterium
GCGGTATTGAGCTTGCCACCTCAATGTCCTCCATCAGCACGGCCCGATCGTAAGCGCCGCCTCACTAAGAATCGGTAATGGGGCGCTTATGAAAGTACTAAGGACTTGTACGTCTATCGCCCAGCTCCGCGTGCTCCGCCTCCAACCGAAAGCCCCTCCCCCGCTGTCTTNNCCAGGCTCAGCTCTCCGCGCCTGCCGGCTGAGCCTGAGGCCCCCGGGTCATGGTTCGCACATCCCGAATCAGCAGCACCAGCACGGTCGGGACCACCATCACCAGCAGCGCCACCCAGAGCGCCGGTCGCAGACCCAGGAGCACTGCTAAGGGGCCGGCAGCAGCCAGACCGATCGGCATGAAGACGAAGGAGCCGAAGGAGTCGTAAGAGCTGACCCGCGAGAGCTTCTCCTGAGGGATCTGCTCCTGCATCGTGGTGGACCAAAGCACCCCAAAGATCTCCAGACCGACGCCCCCGGCACAGGCACAGACAAGCAGGACCGCTAGGGGAGCGCCGACGGCGAGCAGGAGGAAGAACGGAAACATGGCGAACACGGCGCAGACGCCGACCAGCAGCGGGCGCCGCGGCGATCGCCCGAGAATCACCAGGCCGCCAGCGATGGCACCCGCCCCGGCCGCCGCGTAGATGGCGCCGTAGGCCGCCGCTCCTCCCAGGGAACGAAGGGCGTCCAGGGGCAAGAGGACGCTGATCGCTCCCACGTAGGCCATGTTGACCAACGAGAACTGGATCACGATCCCCCACAACCAGGACCGCGACCAGAACTCCCGCCAGCCAGCGGCGAGGTCCCGCAAGACTCCCGGGCGCGACTCCACACTCGAGGTCTGTGCGACCCGGATGAAGAAGACCAGGGCTCCCGCAGCCAGGAAGCTGGCGGCGTCCACCTCGATCCCCAAACCGGGGCCGATCAGGGCCACCAGGACCCCTCCCAAGGCCGCCCCGGCGACCCCCGAGCTATTCCGCGCCAGACCCAAGAGTGCATTGGCCTGGCGCAGGTGCTTGGACGAAACGGTAGAAGGAACAATGCCCACCTCCGCCGGGAACCAGAAGGCGATCGCCAAGCCGTTGACGGCGGCGAGGACGGACAGTGACCAAACCTGGCTCGTGTGGGTGAGGAAGAGGAGTCCGGTCAAGGCCTGAGCGACCGCGGATAGGCAGCCGGTGAAGGCCATGATCGACTGGCGGGGAAGTCGGTCCGCGAAGACGCCACCGAAGAGAAGTAACAAGACCATCACCAGCTCCCGGGCCGTCAATACGATGCCCAGGTCGGTCGCCGAATGCGTCGTCTCCAGGACCCCGAAGGCAAGGGCGATCGGGGCCACCGCGCTTCCGAGCAGCGAGATCCCCTGCGCCGAAAACAGGAGCCGGAAGTTGCGCTCCCGCAGAGGTGCCAGAGCTGCCATCCGCGAGTTCGACGAGATCACCAGCAGCATCCTATGGAATGGCACCCGGAGCCTCCGTCGCTTGCTTCTTGACAAGCGCTACGCTCGGCCTCGTGGAGCACCCCCCGGCCCTAACTGCAGATGTCAGCCGGGGACCGGCTTACGACTCCTTCGCTGATGAGTACGCAGAGCTGCTCGCCCAGGGCCAACCGGTAATTGAAATCGCCCACGCCTTCGTGCTCGACAATCTCGGACCTGCCGCCCAGGGACGCGTGTTGGACTTGGGCTGCGGCACTGGGGAACTGACCCGACGGCTGGCCCAAGGTGGGGCTGCGGTGACCGGCGTCGACATCAGCGACGCCATGCTGCGGATAGCCGAAGGCCAAGGCGGTGGGGCGATCAGCTACCTCCAGGACGACATCCAGAGCCTCAGCCAGCTGCCGGCCGGCAGCTGGGATCTCGCCGTCGCCAGCCTCTGCTTGATGGATCTTCCTGACCAGGCAGCTGTCTTCCAAGCGGCGGCCCGGCTCTTGGTGGTTGGCGGCGAGATGGTGTGGACCATCCTCCACCCTTGCTTCCAGTCCCCCTTCAGTGAAGCTCGACCTGACGACCAAGGGATCATCAGCGAGCGCCTTGTTCGCAAGTACCGCGCGGCCCGGTGGCGCTCGCCGCGCCCCGGCACAGTTCGGGGAGAGGTGGGCGCGTACCACCGGCCAGTGGCTGAGTACCTCAACTCATTTGTCGCGGCCGGCTTCCACATTGAGCGGGTAGCCGAACCCCTGGTACCCGCATCCGCCCGACTAGCCCCGGATCAGGAGTCGCACCGGGCGCTTCCGCCAATTTTCGGCGTAGTGGGTAGCAAGCGGTAACTCAAGGATGGGTCGCGCCCGTCGGCTTCGCCTGACCGTCCTACTGAATTGTGCCCACTGACTGCCTAATACCCTGAAGCCGCGACAATCGGCTGGCGCTGACCGGGGCCGACACGGCGCTGGCCTAGTCACCCGGCGTTCTTCGAATACTGAGCCCGCCTGGGAGCCCTCCTGATACCCGCCTTCGAAGCGCCGGCTAGTTCCGCCAGCCCGCCCGGTCGCCTGAGCCTGGGTGGCCGCTTCTGGCGTTACGCCATCGCTTCGGTGGGCTCCGGCTTAGGGGACGGCATCCGCTTCGCAGCGCTGCCCCTTCTGGCCGCCTCCTTGACCCGTTCACCGCTGCTGGTGGCGGCGGTAGCCACCGCGGAGGGCCTGCCCTGGTTGCTGATCAGTCCGCTCAGCGGCGTGCTCATCGATCGCCACGATCGGCGTCGGGTGATGCGCTCGGCTGCCGAGGTCCGGGTGGGCCTGATGGCAGCGCTCATCGCGATCGTGCTGACCCATGTCATTTCCATCTGGTGGCTCTGCGGAATCGGCTTCTTCTTGGGCTGCGCCGACACGTTAAGCTCAATCTCCTCGCTCGGACTCCTGCCAGCGTTGGTGCAGCCATCCCAGTTGGAGCGCGCCAACGCCGTCAGCCAGGGCCTCTCCTCTGTCGGGGCCAACCTCCTCGGCCCCGCCATCGGCGGCCTCTTCTTCGCGGTCGCCGTGATCCTCCCCTTCAGTCTCGACATGACCGCCTTCGTGGTCGTGATCCTGCTCCTCACCGGCCTTCGCGGCCAGTTCCGAGCCGTCGCTACCCCGGGGGCTTCACCTGCCACCGGCATCAAAGCGGAACTCTGGGAAGGTATGACCTGGCTCTGGCGGCATCGGGTCCTGCGCTCCCTGGCCCTGCTCACCGGAGCCATGAATCTCGCCTTCGGAATGATGCTGGGAATCCTCGTCCTGTTCGTGCTCGAGACCCTGCACCTGCCCCGCCCGGCGTACGGTCTGCTGCTGGCCACCTTCGCTGTTGGGGGCCTGCTGGGAACTGCCACAGCGGTCCGCTACGGTCCCCAGGTGCGCTCGGCCCTGACGCTTCGCTTGGTCCTCCTCACCCAAGGGATCGGGGCTGGCGCCATTTCTTGGTGGCCAGGGTTGGCCGCCGTCATCCCCGCCTTCCTGGCCATCGGCTTCGTGTCGACCATGTGGGACGTCGTCGTCATCTCCTATCGGCACCACGTCGTCCCGGATGCCCTGCTCGGTCGGGTGACCGGCGCCTTTCGCTTCATCGGCATGGGAGCCACACCGGCGGGAACTCTCCTGGGCGGACTGATCGCCGGTTTCTTCGGCCTGCGAGCACCCTTCGCCGCCGCCGCCGTCATCCTGCTCCTCGCGACCTGGCAACCATGTTGGTGCTGGAAGGCGATTCACTGGCGGTGGCCGACGAAACTGCCCCCGGAAGGGCGTCGCCCTAGGGCACGGAGGTGCGCATCAAGGGCCCTCTTCGGCGGGAATTGGCGCACCGCATTGGCGACAAGTTGTGGGTGGGTCGATTTCGGCCAGTCCGCCGCAATTCGGGCAAACCCGCCGCTGCCAGCAAGCGGGGTCGCCCCCCTGCTCCTCGACTTCGGCTCGAGACGGCTCTGGGGGGAGTTCGGGAATTTCTCGCATGTCAGGGTCCCACTCTGCCAGGAAGTCTTCCGACCTGCTCGTTCAGGCAGGTTAGGCTGAGTCAATGCAAGGTCGCCAAACGGCGTCGGCTGGACACCCGGTGGGGGTCTCTCCGGTCCATTGGTACTGGTGGCTGACCGGGATATCGATCCTGGGGAGCGGGGACATCGCCCAATTCCTGGCCAGCAATCGCGCCATGTTCACGTCCGCCCCGGGCCGGGCCGCCGGTTCAGTGTTGGGATTACTCCTCTGGCTGCTCCTCACCTGGTTGGCCGGGAAGGCAGCCTCCGGCCACCGGTCGGCTGCGCTCGACCGGGGAACGGTTGCCGTCGCCGGGGTGGTGGCGGTGGGCAGCGTCGGGCTGGCCGGCATCCACGCGGCGGTTCATGTGGGTGGTCTGCGACCAGCTTTGGGCGGGGTCCTCGGTGTCGCCGCCGTGGGGCTTGCCATCGCCGCAGCTCGGAGCTGAGCAACCCCCGGGTTCGGCGTCGATTTCCAGCTACCCTTCAGGTGCGGGGGATCCTAAGCTGGATCCCATGCGCGCCTGGTACCCGGTTCTGGTCGGTGCCTTGGCTCTGCAGCGCCTGCGCGAGACGGACATCTCTCAAAGGCATGAGGCGAAGCGGCCCGGCCGCCAGGCAGCTCCCGGCAGCTTCCCGATCATGGCCGCGGCCCACCTCGGTCTCTTCACCCTCCCCTTCTGGGAGATTCGCTGGGCTCACCGCCGACCTCACTGGGTCGGCTTCTGGCTCGCCATCCTCCTCTCCGCCACCGGCCTGCGCTGGTGGTGCATCAAGTCGCTGGGTGATCAGTGGAACATCCGCGCGGCCGTCCCGGAGAGACTCGATCCGGTGACCAAGGGACCCTATCGCTGGATCCGGCACCCCAATTACCTGGCGGTGATCCTGGAGTTCGCCGCCCTGCCGATGGCGGGCGGCGCTTGGCTCAGTGCCCTGGGACTGTCCGCTCTAGATGGATTGGTTCTCGTCGATCGCATCCGGGCCGAGGAGAAGCTGCTCGCCCAGACTCCCGAGTATCAGACAGCCTTCGCCGGTAAGGCCCGCTTCATTCCGGGGATCTTCTGAGGGTCGCCATCTCCACGGTGACCCCGGGCCCGAAAGCCAGGGCCAGGCCGGGGCCGGCGGGTCCGTGACGAAGACCGGCGAGAACCAACAGGAGTGAGGCCGAGGACAGGTTGCCGAAGCGGCTGAAGCTCTCCCGGGACTGCAGCAGGGAGTTTGGTGGAAGGCCGAGACCCCGTTCCACCGCGTCAAAGATCCTCGGTCCCCCGGCATGGACCGCAAAGAAGTCGAAGTGACCCTCGCCAAAGCCAGCCAACGCGCCCGCCAGTTCGGCTTGGATGAGCCGGGGCAGGCGGCGGTCGAGAACCGGATGAAAGCCGTCGTCGCGGAGGTCGAAACCGAGGAGATCCTCGGAATTGGGAATGAGGCGTGTCGCAGTCGCCACCACCTCCAAGCCGCCCCCCTCGCCGGTCAGCACCGCCGCCGCCGCACCGTCGCCGAAAACCATGGCCGCGGTCATGTTGTCGACCGAGCTGTCCTGGGGCTGAAACGTCAGCGAACAGAGTTCGACGCAGACCACCAGAGCCCGCTGGCTGGGCTCCAGGCGAAGGTGGCGGTGGGCAGCGGCGATGGCGGCACCACCTCCGGAGCAGCCCAGCTCAGTCAAGGGGACGCGAATTACGTCGCTGCGAAATCCCAGCTCCGCGGCCAGGCGCACGTCCAGGGCCGGGACCATGTAGCCGGTGCAGGAGACAGAAAAGACGATGTCGATCTGGTCAGCTCTTAGGTCGGCATCCGCCAGGGCTTCTTCAACTGCCAGCCGAGCCAGCCGAGGAGCCTCCCGCTGGTAGACCTTCATCCTCTCCCCTAGCGGCTGCGAGGAGAAGACCTCGGCCACCGGCTGCACCGTGTAGCGCGTCACCGGCTCCAGGTCCGCGCCGCGCAGGTGGGGCCAGATCTGGCTCAGGGCAGCCAGGCTGGCCTCGGGAGCGAGCTGGTGGATGGGCACGGCGCGTCCGAAGCCGGCAAACCGAGTCATCCCCGAGCCACCCCCAGCAGGGCAGCCCAGTCGCGCAGGCTGACCGAGCGAAGAGTGCGACTACCGTCGTTCACGCTGAGGAGCGCCTGCAGGGCCTCTGGCCGTCTCCGCGCACCGGCCAGGGCCCGCCGACTGAGCCGACCCGAGTCGGACAACGAGCGCGCCAGAGAAGCCACAAAGGAGCGCCTTCGCCACTGCCCCTCCACCCAGCGGCGGTAGCGCGGCGCCGCACTCCCGAGATCGCCGCTGAGCAAGGTGGCCAGCGCTCTTGCCTGGGCCAGACCGGCACTCATGGCGTCGCCCGTGAGAGGGTCCAAGAACCCGGCGGCATCGCCGGCGAGGAAAACCCGCCCCTGGGCCACCCGGCTCGGACGCAGGTTGAAGGGGCCGGCTCCGCGGAGAGGCCCAAGGAGCGGAGCCGCGGCCAGGCCCGGGTGAGCCCGCTCAACGATCGCGCGATACGACTCCTCGCCGGTGAGCCCGGGGGACCTCAGTTCCCCTCTGGCACTCAGAACCGCCAGGAGCACTTCGCCGGGACCGACCGGAGCCATGTAGGTCTCGACCGAGCCGAGCAGACCGACCTCCACGTCCTGGCTCTGCTGCTCGGCAGCGAGATGGCCGACCAGTCCATAGCGGGCCCTGCCTTGCGAGGGTCGCCACCAGCCCATCATCCGTGCGATAGAAGAACGAATCCCGTCGGCAGCGACCAGGGCTGAGCCCACCAGCGTGCCCTGGCTGGTGTCGACCTCGACGCGGTCCGAGAGGCTCCGCACGGCGTTGACGCGCACCCCGCAGCTGACCTGCGCTCGCTCGGCGAGAAGGGCATCCAGTCTCGTCCGGCGAACGCCGAAGCCCGAGCCGTGAGCGAAGCTGGCCCGGGCCGTTGCCCCGTCCGGCAGGGTGTAGCGGACCCCGTTCAAGAGGGGAAAGCCCTCGGCGGCCAGATCCACCCCAACCGCCGCCAGAAGTGCCGCGCCAGCTGGCATCAGCCCCTCTCCGCAAGGCTTGTCGCGAGGAAAGGTTGCCGCCTCCAGAACCGTGGCATCCGGGAGCATCAAGCCGAGCGCCGAGCCTACCGGGCCGCCCCCGACGACGATGATCCCGGCGTCCATCTCTGAGGCCGACGCTAACAGAGCCGCTGGCGCACGGGGCTGGACAGGTGGACGCAGCGCACGAACCCAAGCCGGCCCCGACTCGACACCTCTCCCGCTACGCTCTAGACGTGGACGTCCTCTTGGTAGTGGGCTCAGGCGACGTCCCCGAGCGGATCCTGGCCAAGGCTCGGCACATTGTCCGAACCCCGGGTGCCGAGCTCGAGCCCAAGCTCATCTCCAAGCTCCTGGAACGACACCCGCGGGAGGTCACGGTGGTGGCTCCGCAAGATCCCCGGGCGGGAGCGCACGTGGCCGAGCAGCTAAAGACGGCCGGCCTCGCCGTAAGTCTGGTCACCGATGACCCGGATACATCTGGTCCGGGGATTCCGACGCGACCTCTCAGTGACTCCGGTCCCGCCATGGAGGTGTCTGGATCCCTCCTCGAGTTGGTCGGCAACACCCCTCTCGTCCGTCTCGACCGAACCGGGCGCGAGTTGAGATGTAACCTCCTGGCCAAGCTAGAGTTCCTCAACCCCGGGGGGAGCGTCAAGGACCGCCCGGCGGTGGCGATGATTGACGCCGCCGAGTCGGCCGGCCTGCTCAAGCCCGGCGGCACCATCGTCGAGCCGACCTCGGGGAACACCGGGGTGGGGTTGGCGATAGTCGCGGCCCGGCGGGGATATCGCTGCGTCTTCGTCATGCCCGACAAGATCGCGTCCGAAAAGATCGACTTGCTGCGCGCCTATGGAGCCGAGGTGGTGGTCTGCCCCACCACCGTTGAGCCAGACCATCCCGACTCCTACTACTCGGTCTCCAACCGCCTGGTCAAAGAGATCCCCGGGGCCTACAAGCCCGACCAGTACAGCAATCCCGCCAATCCTGCCGCCCACCAGGCCACCACCGGCCCGGAAATCTGGCGACAAACGGCAGGAAGGGTAACCCACTTCGTGGCCGGAATCGGGACCGGAGGCACCATCACTGGGGTCAGCCGCTACCTCAAGTCGGTTAATCCCGAGATCCAGATAATCGGTGCCGACCCAGAGGGTTCGGTCTACTCGGGCGGGTCCGGACGCCCCTATTTGGTCGAGGGCATCGGCGAGGACTTCTGGCCCAGCGCCTACGACCGGGAGTCGGTCGACCGAGTGGTGGCGGTCAGCGACCGGGACTCCTTCCTGACCGCCCGAGCCGTGACCCGGGAGGAGGGCATCCTAGCCGGCGGATCAGCGGGAACCGCCATCTGGGCCGCGCTCGAGGTGGGTCGCCCCTTGGACCGAGACCAGGTGGTGGTGGTGCTCATCCCCGATTCCGGCCGCGGCTACCTCTCCAAGCTCTACAACGACGCCTGGATGGCGGATTTCGGTTTTCTCCGCGCCGGTGGTCAGAGTGTCGCGGACGTTCTCTCCGCCAAGGGCCGACAACTGCCGCCCCTGGTTCATGTCCATCCCACGGAAACGGTTCAGTCAGTTATCCAGCTCCTGCGGGAGTACGAGGTTTCCCAGGTTCCGGTAGTGAAGGCCGAGCCTCCCCTGGCTGCCGCCGAGGTGCTCGGGGCAGTCCAGGATCGCGAGCTGCTCGAGGCCGCCTTCCGCGATCCGGCCATGCTCTCCCGTCCCGTCGGTGAGGTCATGGGTCCCCCGCTGCCCACGGTTGGCAGCGGCGCACCGCTGGAGATGGCGGTTGCTCGGATGGCGAGGAGCGGCGCCGTACTCGTCTTGGACGACGGCCATCCGGTGGGCATCATCACCCGATCCGATGTTTTGGGCACGATGCTGGGCCGGCCGGGAAGGTGACCGACCGGGAGCCCGGGTTTGAAACTCTGGCCATTCATGCCGGCCAGGACCCAGACCCGACGACGGGTGCAGTGCTTCCCCCAATCCACCTGGCCACCACTTATCGGCAGTCGGCCGCCGGTCAACACCAGGGCTTTGAGTACTCCCGGTCGGGGAACCCAACTCGGCGCAGCTTGGAGATTCAGCTAGCCCAGCTGGAAGGGGCCGGATTCGGATTCGCCTTTGCCAGTGGGCTCGCCGCCGAGGACGCGCTGCTTCGTGCGCTGCTGGGTCCGGGTGACCATCTCCTCCTCAACACTGACGCCTATGGCGGGACTTTCCGGCTGGTGGACAAGGTGCACGCGCCCACCGGAATCGCCTACGACATCGCTGACGCCTCCGACCTCGACGCCCTGGCAGCCAGCTGGCGCGAGAGCACCAAGGTGGTCTGGGTGGAAACGCCCAGCAACCCGCTGCTGGGCATCGTCGATATTCGACTGGTCGCCGAATTCACCCATGCCCGCGGGGCGCGTCTGGTTGTCGACAACACCTTCGCCACCCCCTACCTGCAGCGCCCCATCTTGCTTGGGGCCGACGCAGTGGTTCACTCCACCACCAAATATCTGGGTGGTCATTCCGACGTGGTCGGTGGCTTCACCGCCGTCAGCGATCCCCACCTCGCCGAGCGCATCGCCTTTCTGGAAAACGCCACCGGGGCGGTGCCCAGCCCCCTCGACTGCTACCTGGTGCAGCGGGGGATCAAGACCCTGGCGGTCCGGATGGACCGCCATTGCCGAAATGCCGCTGCCGTGGCTGGGTTTCTGGAAGACCACCCGATGGTGGCCCGGGTCCTTTACCCGGGACTGGCGGGCCATCCCGGGCACGAGATTGCCCAGCGTCAGATGCGTGATTTTGGAGGGATGGTTTCCTTCCTCCATGCCGGCGGCGAGGCTGCTGCGGTGGAGATGGTCCGCCGCACCAAGATCTTCGCTTTGGCGGAATCGCTCGGCGCCGTCGAGTCACTGCTTGAGCACCCCGCCCGGATGACCCACGCCGCGGCCGCCGAATCGCGCCTCGCGGTAGACCCGCACTTGGTGCGGCTCTCGGTCGGGTTGGAACTGGTCGACGACCTGATCGCCGACCTCGACCAAGCCCTGGACGCCCCAGCTCAGCCGGGCGGATTGACTACCGCGGTCGGCGCCGGGCCTCGCGGCTGACCGCCTTCCAGCGACGCTGCGCCTCCTGGCGAAGCAGCAGGTCCCCCTGGCGGATGGCCAGCGAGTCGAGCTCACGCTGGAGCTTGCGCTGACTCGCCAGGCGTTCCGGATCTAGGCTCCCGTCAGCGATGGCCGCGGCCACCGCACAACCGGGTTCGCCTGCATGCTGGCAGTCCGAGAAGCGGCAGCTATGGGCCAGCTCCTCCAAGTCTGCGAAGGTCTGCGCCAGTCCCTCGCTGGCATTCCAGAGGGCGAGACCGCGCATCCCTGGGGTGTCGAGGAGGACCCCCCGGTCCGGGACGGTGATGAGCTGGCCNNGCTGGCCATGGGTCGTGGTGTGGCGGCCCTTGCCGTCACGGCGAGTCTCCCCGGTGGGCATCACTTCCTCGCCAACCAAGGCGTTGACCAGCGACGATTTGCCCACCCCGGAGGGCCCCAGCACGGCGATGGTTCGACCCGGGGCCAGCTGCTCTCGGGCCAGCGCCTCGATCCCCGCGCCCGTGGTCGCGCTGACGAGGGCCACGTCAACGCCCAAGGCGAGCGCCTCCGCCCAACGCCTGGCCTCGACCACCTCCACGTCACTGCGCGTGTCCGACTTGGTCAGCACGACCACGGGCACGGCGCCACTCTGCCACGCCAGAGCCAGATAGCGGTCGAGTCGAGCGGAACTCAGATCGGTGTCGAGAGCGATCAGAAGTAGGACTCGGTCGACGTTGGCGGCAATCACCTGAGCCACCGTCTCGGCCCCGGTGCGGTCGCGAACAAAGGCGGTGCGACGGGGCAGCACGGCGAGCACGGCTGGCTCATCGCCAGGCGAGGCGCCGGCTCCGACCGCGACCCAGTCACCAGTCGCGACCATCTGGCGACCGGATTCGGCGCGGCGAGGCTCGGGCGCGAGAACCGTGCAGCGAGCCCGGTCGACGCGAGCGACGCGGCCCGGGACCGCCTCCCCCAGCGCCAGTGCTGTGAAGGCGATCTCCAGGTCGCGGTCCCATCCCAGGGCAACAAGGGGCTCGAAATCCGAGGAGTCAAAAGTCAAGCGGCCGCCTCCATGTGGAGGTACCCGCCAGATGATCCTCAGATCAGCGGAGGTCGGGCACCCAACTAGTGTGCGGGTGGAAATCCGCGAAGGGAGCTACCGGGACATGTATCTGCATCTGGCTCACCTCCTCATGGACCTGGGCCTCCGACTGGAGGTCGTGAGCTTAGCGACCGCAACAGGGAGGGCGCAACAGAGCGGGTCCCGGTGGGTCAACTGACGGCCCTACTCAGGGACA
>PLDE01000265.1:11406-13028 GCA_003135035.1 Candidatus Dormiibacterota bacterium
TCCTCAACCGACTCTTCGCGCCGATTATGAAAATGCAGATGGCGCGGTACCGTCGTAGCAAAGGTTCCGAGCAGCCCCTGATGATGGGCTTTCCGGCGATCCTGCTAACCACCACCGGCGCCAAATCCGGGCAAGCCCGGACGGTGCCCTTGGGCGGATTCCCGGATGGACCAGACGCCTGGCTGGTCGTCGCCTCCGCCGGGGGCGGTCCGCGTCACCCCGGCTGGTTTATCAATATGGCTAAGCATCCCGACCAGATCTGGATGGAGGTCGGCGCCCACAAGTTCCAGGTGCGCGCGGAGTCTCTTCAGGGAGATGCACGAGCGCAGGCTTTGGCCCGAATCGCCGCCATCGCACCCCGCTATGGCAAGTATCAGGAGAAGACCGACCGCGAGATCCCCATCGTCCGACTTACCCCGCGCGATGGCGCCGGTCAGCTAGTCGAGCAGGGAGCGTAGCCACTGCCCCTGAGGATGTCCCTAGAGGGGGTCCGGGCCAGGACCGACCAACTCTTGCCCGGGTTGCGGGCAAGGTAGTCCGAGACGATGTCGTAGCCGATGGTTTGACCGGTTAGCGCCGGCATGGTGGACTCGCCGAACAGGGCTCGGCTGACACTCCCTCCGCTCAGGACCTCACCATGGAATCCGTCCCGGCGCAGGACGGGCTGGATGAGCCGCCACTGCTGGCATTCCTGCCCCGCGCTGAGAGCGCCCACCCAAGGATCCGGCGGGCCGGGGAAGGCGAACTGACCGAAGGCGCTGGCGATGCCGTCGGTAACCAGCTGGTCCAGCAGCGACTTGCCCAGTCCCGCGCCACTGGTGATGCGCACGCTTCGATCCACCTCGCGGGCCAGCGTCCGGGCCAGGCCGCTGGTTAGCGTGGAGGGTTCGTCCGTCCAGAATGGGTAGAGCCCGACAGTGATCGCTCCCGTCTCGGGGTCAGTGAAACCGCTGACCCCGACCGGGGCCAGGATCTGATCCGGGTTTCCCACCGTCACCGTGATCACAGTCTTCGGCCCAGGCAGGAGAGTGCTGATCCGGCTGAGGTCCGTCGTCGTCAGGTTCTCCAGGGCAAAGTCGTGCCCGGACGCCTCGTTGACCACCTGGTGGGTCAGGGAGACGGCGAATCGACTGTCAGCGGCGTTGACCCGGAGCGGAACCGAAGGCTTGACGTTGGCGCATCCGACCAGGGCCACCGCGGCCATTGCGATCAGCGCGAGAAGGCGGCCCGTGCTCAGGGACAGTCCTCGGCCGGGGCCGGCAAGCGGGCTCAGGGCGAAGTCACCGACCGACGGCTCACCCACCTGGTTAGGGGACCTGTCGCCTCCCATCCTGGCAGCCTTCCGCCTCCTCCCTCCGGCGTCCAAGTTGACATCAACCGAACGAGTCTAAACTCCCCAGCAGCCGGTATCCCATCCACCGCGGGGCGATATCCTGCGAGCGCAATCGCTGTCCAGGAGGGTGACCGAGTGGCCGATATTCGCATCGAAGGCGATGAACTGGTGCTGGTCCTCGGCCGGCTGGAGGAGCTTGAGAGCGCTCATGGCGATGTCCGAGTTCCCCTCTCCTCGGTCCGCGAGATCGAGATCGTCGACCAGCCCCTCCAAGGGCTGCCCGGCCTCA
>PLDE01000095.1 GCA_003135035.1 Candidatus Dormiibacterota bacterium
CGGTCTGGAGAAGACTCCCCCAACCGAGATCCGTGATGAGAACTTCGGCCCCCAGGCGAGCGCCGGCCGGCAGCGGCGACACCTAAGCGGGCGAACCGACCGACGCGATCATGCGATCTCTCGAGCGTTCGATTCAGCTTCACCTTGCATATTACCGCTCGGTTATGTAACCTGTAGGTTATGTCGCTCCCGTCCGCTCAGCTCGATCGCACCTTCGCTGCTCTCGCCCACCCGGCGCGGCGCCAGATTCTCTCCCGCCTCACCCTGGGACAGGCATCGGTAACAGAGCTGGCCCAACCCTTCGCCATGAGCCAGCCGGCCATCTCCAAGCATCTCAAGGTTCTCGAGCTAGCCGGCCTGGTGGAGCGGGGACAGGACGCCCAGTGGCGTCCCTGCAGGCTGCGCGCCGTGCCGCTCAAGCAGGTCTCCGACTGGGTCAACGACTACCGGCGCTTTTGGGAACAGAGCCTTGATCGATTGGACGATTACCTTCGAAAAGTACAAGAGGAGGAGTGAGCCATGACTGACACCACGACCCATCGGGCGATCACCATCGTGCGCACCTTCGATGCCCCCCGCGACCTGGTCTTCCGGGCATGGACCGAGGCGGATCGGCTGTCTCAGTGGTGGGGACCCGACGACTTCTCCGTCTCGGCTGCGGAGTCCGACCCGCGGGTCGGTGGCACCCTGAAGCTGGTTATGCGCGGACCTGATGGGGTGGACATGCCTCTCAACGCCGTCTATCTGGCCGTGGTGGCGCCCGAGTTGCTGGTCGTGGAGTCCACTGCCTCAGACGGCGACGGGCACCTGCTCCTCCAGGCCAAGCACACGGTGACCTTCGCCGACCGCGCCGGTAAGACGGAGGTCACCGTGCATGCGGAGGCAACCGCCCTGGTCCCCGACCCGAAGGTCATGCTCGGAGGAATGCGAGCTGGCTGGAACCAGAGCTTGCAGTGCCTGGACGACCTGCTCAGTGGCGCACTCGAACGCCAACTGGTCGTCACCCGACTGCTGGCAGCCCCGCCCGACCGGGTCTTCGAGATGTGGACGAATCGGGACCATGTAGCCAACTGGTGGGGACCCGACGGCTTCACCATCACGCACCTAGAGATGGATGTTCGGCCCGGCGGCAGCTGGCGCTTCACCATGCACGGACCCGACGGAGTCGACTACCCCAACACCATCATCTACGACGAGATCAGCCCGCCCGAACGCCTCGTCTACACCCACCTGGCACCCCGCTTTCAGACCACGGTCACCTTCGAGGAGATGCTCGGTATGACAGCGCTGACCATGCGCCTGGTCTTCGAAACCACCCACCAGCGCGACGTCACTGCCGCGCAATACCACGCCCAAGAAGGCGCCGAACAGACGCTCAACCGACTCGCCGAGCTGGTTCAGGCGGCATCGGCAGCGACCGTCTAGAGCAGATGGCCAGAAAATCTCGCCGCCCCTGGTAACTCTCGGCGGCGAGATTGCCGTCTCAGGCCCAAAGACCCAGAGAATCTTCGAAACCGGCCTACCCGAGGGCAACCTGGTGAGACCTGCTCGCTGCGCCCCAGCACCACCACGTCTAGTTATACGCAGGCAGGCTGGATTCGCCTGACCGGCAGAGGATGCGATCCCGGCCAGATCAACGCGGCCATCGCCGACCGACCTGCGGGCATGGCGGTCACCACCCACTCCTGCCCGGGGAACTTCCGATCCTACTGGGCGGCGGAGGGTGGCTACGACCTCGTGGCCGAGGCGCTCTTCAGCGAGTTGCAGGTCGACGGGTTCTTTTTGGAATTCGATGACGCCCGGTCGGGGAGCTTCGCCACCTGCGCTTCGTGCCACCGGGCAAGATGGTGGTGTTGGGGCTGGTCACCACCAAGCGGGGAGCCCTCGAAGGCAAGGACGAGCTGAAGCGCCGGATCGAAGAGGCTAGCCGTTATGTCCCCCTGGAGCGGCTCTGCCTATCTCCCCAATGCGGCTTATCCTCGACCTTCGAGGGGAATGAGCTGACCGTCGAGGACCAGCTCGCCAAGCTTCGCCTGGTGGTGGAGACAGCCGAGGAAGTCTGGGGCTGAGTTCCCCGGCCGCCGGAAGCCGAGTCCGAAACTCCCCGCAGCCTGCTACGCAAACTCAGACCGGTTCCGGTCTACTCGACGCGGTAGGGTCCGCAGAGAGTTGTCGCCGGTGAGAACTCCAGCGTGGAGCCTGGAGTGGTCTCGCCGCGGGCATCGCACCTGCCGTCGGTGCCGTCACGTACCTTGCCTACCGCCGCTTCCGCCTCCGCCAAGAGCCGATACAGCGTCTCAATATGGCGCTGGTGGCGCTCGCGGAGCGCCTCGTCTATCAGCGGTCCGTTTTACTTGGCTTCGGCATTCTTAGCCCGCAACTCAACCAAGCGTCCCTGCAATGCGGCCGGGATCATCATCTGGTCCAGCGCCCCCATTTCGTCGACACTTACAAGCTAGCAGGGACGGGGCCGGTGAAACACCTCTCGACGTCCCCGGCTAGCGCAGTTGCGACACCAACCTGGGTGTCGTCAAACCCCCTCCCCATTCGGGACGGAGGGTCAGCGCCGCTGCTAGTTCACACGGTGCCAGCACCTACCGCGCGCTCCGCCTCAGGAGAGCATCGAGGCCGAGTAGCGCGATGTCCACCGACTCACCAGGCGCCCGAGTGCGATCAGCACCAGCAGCATGCCAATCAAGATCAGGCCGGCTGCACCGCCCAGTTCGTGGTCGGTCTTAGACGGCAGACTGATCCAGTAGAAAACTACGTACGTGAGATACCCCATCGAGTGCTGGAACGGCTGCAATGAGGGATTCTGGTCAGAGAAGCCAATCGTGTACAACAGCGGTGCTGTTTCCCCTACCCCAATTGCCACTGCGACCACCAGGCCAGAGATGATGGCGGGAATCGCGGGCGGTAGGACCGCCCGCCGAAGCGTAGTCAACCGCGAAAGGCCGAGAGCGATGGCGCCGTCTCGCAGGGTAGAGGGGACCTGCAAGAGCGCCACCTCGGTGGTCTTCACTACGTAGGGGAGCACGATCGCCGAGAGGGCTAGGATGCCCGCCAGCAAGGAGAAACCCCAGTGCAGTTCGATGTCCAGCACCACGTAGCCGACGAAGCCAACCACGATCGACGGGATGCCCGCCAGCGTCTCGTACCCGAGGCGGATCCAGGAACCCTGGCGAAGGTGGGAAAACTCGGCTAGATAGATGCCGCCGGCAATTCCCACCGGAGCGGTCACGACCAGGATCCCGCCGCAGAGAACGAGAGTACCCAAAATGGCATTCTGCAGGCCATCGTCGGGGGTGCCGGCAGTGAAAAGATGCCAGCCGAGGACGGGCCATGCCTGCTGCACCAGAGAAATCACGATCGATACCGAGGGAAAGATCACCAGCGCCAGAGCGATCAGACACAGCGTCCAGAATCCCAAATCCCGGAGGTGCCGGATCACTGGCTGCACATCAGATTCCCCGTCCGATCGGGAGGGGGACTCCGCCACTCGCTCGCCGAATGATCAGCCGGCCCCCCAGGTTGGTGGCGATGGTGATTATCAGGAGCACGCATCCGAGGGCGGCCAGGGCGTGAACTGCCATGCCCGTGGCATCAGTCAGCGCCGAGTCAAGCAAATCGACGATCGACGCCGCCAGCGTTGAGAAGCTGCCGTAGATGTTGACCGGCAGCCGATCCAGCAGATTCCCGCTGATCATCAACACGGCCATGGTTTCCCCCAAGGCGCGGGCCCAACCCAGAAGGGACGCCGCCAGGATGCCGCGCCGCACGTAGGGTAGGGTCACCACCTTGACCGTTTCGTAGGGGGTCATCCCCAGGGCAAGCGCCCCCTCCTTGGCCAGGATTGGGACCGTGCGGATCAGCTCTCTGGTGGTGGCGGCGATGATCGGCACGATCATCACGGCCAGTACCAGGGACGCGGTGAGAAGCCCTTCCCCAAATCCAACCGGGGCGCGGAAGAGGGGTATGAAGCCAAGCACGGACGCCAGCACCGGATAGACGTGGGCAGCCATGAAGGGCCCGAAGAAGAGGACGCCCCAGAGCCCGTAGGCGACGCTCGGGATCCCCGCCAGCACTTCCAGAAAGACAGACATGCCGCTTTGAAAACGGTACGGTACCCGCTCGGTGAGGGCCAGGACCGCCCCGACCGAGACCGGCACAGCTATCGCCAGGGCGATCACGGAGCAAGCGAGAGTCCCCACCATGAAGGGCAGAGCTCCGTAGGCAGCGCCATGGGGTGCAACGACTCCGTTGTGATGAGTCAGGGTGGGGGCGTAGAGCTGGCCGAAGGAGAAGATCTGACCCGTGAAGAAGCCCCAGCCGCTGAAGGTGAAGGCCGGGATCGCCTCCCGAATTATCTCGGCGGCCAGGAACAGCAGCATGCCGCTCGGCACCAGAGCGGCGACCAGGAATCCGAGCCGGGCCAGCCGATCGCGCCTCGTCAGGTCGCGGTCTCTGACGGCTCTCCTGGCCTGGGATCCGGCGGAGCCGGCGCTTTGGCCGGCCCCGCCTTCGCTGGTTATCACCTGCGTGCTAGGAGATTTCGCGCAACCGGATCAGCCGGTGATCTTCTGAATCGCGGCTTCCACTTTCGGGATCACGACCGCAGGCATGGCGACAAAGTCAACGGCCGTCAGGTTATCGGGAGTGGCGCCCGCGCTAGTTTTGATCGCCCAGGAAAAGAAGGTGCGAATGGCCTCGGCGAGCGCCTTGGTCTTCTGTTTCTTCTGGACTATCAGGTACTCGAAGTTGACGATCGGGTAGGCCTTGGCTCCCTTCTCATAGATGAGGGATTGGGTCAAGTTGGCCGGCGTTGAGCCGGCTCCCGCGGCCACCGCCGCCGTGATCGTGCTCTCAATGGGCCTGACGAACTTTCCAGACTTGTTCTGCAAGAGGCTCTCTTTCAGTCCAGCCTCGATCGCCTGGTTCTCCACACTGACTCCGATGTAGGCGATGCAGCCTGGAGTCGCGGTGCAGACCGTGATCATCCCGGGATTGCCCTCAGCCGTCAGCTCATTGCTCACAGCTGGCCAAGTCACGGTAGTCCCCTCGGAGGGACCGTTCGCCCACGCCTTGTTGGTGGCCGTGAGAAAGCTGGTGAAGATGAAGGTGTCACCCGAGGAGTCGACCCGGCGAACGGGCACGATGGCCAGGTTAGGCAGGGTCACGCCGGGGTTGAGGTGGGCGATTTGAGAAGCGTCCCAATTGGTGATCTTGCCCTGGTAGATCTCGGCCAGCACGTTGCCGGTGAACTTGAGATAAGACGGCGCTCCAGGCACGTTGTAGTCGACCGCCTGCGCTGAGATCGCGATGGGGACGTTCATTAGGCCGGGGTTGGCGAGCGCATCCGCAGCTGACAGGTAGGCATCGGACCCGCCCAGGGTGGTCAGACTTCCGATCGCGTCCGCGATCCCTAGTCCCGAGCCTCCCGCTGCGGGAGAGAGGGTGAGGTGCGGGTAGGCGGACGTCACCTGGGGGGCCAGCACCTCGAGGTAGGGGTAGAGCAGCGTGGATCCCGCTTCGGTCAGAGTGATCGGGCTGCTCGGGTTACCGGTCGGTAGCGCCTTTGGCTTCTTGGACTTGGCCAAGGCCACGTTGCCCCCAAAGCTACCGAGTATCAAGAGGCCCGCCACCAGCAGCAGCGATGTTCCGGATAGTCGTGAGACGAGTCGTTTCGGGCGCATCGAATCCTCCTTCAGGAAATCCAAGGTCAAAACCAGATGGATCGGTTCGCGAGTCGGCGTCGGCGCTGGGTTGCAGCGGGTAGGCTGTCCGCCCCTCCACGTAGGCCCGGCTACGCGCGTCGACAGGGCTCGAGAAGAACTGGTCGGCCGGGGCGGCCTCGACCACCTCGCCGCCGAGCACGAAGAGGACGTCGTCGGCGCAACGGGCAGCTTGCTGCAGGTTGTGGGTGACGAAGACCACGGTCATTCGGCGCTTCAGTTCGCTGAGCAATTCCTCGATGCGAGCGGTGGAATGCGGGTCCAGCGACGAGGTAGGCTCGTCGAGTAGCAGCA